>JAPKCR010000205.1 GCA_026421135.1 Sulfitobacter sp.
ACCGCCACCGATGGCCGAGCAATAGGACAAGCCGATTTCCAGCGCTTTGCCAGAGGCGTCTTTGTCAACGGCCACAAGGCAAGGCACGCCGCCGCCCTTGGTGTATTCGCCGCGTACGGTGTGGCCCGGGCCTTTTGGGGCCATCATGATCACGTCGATGCCTGGCTTGGGTTCGATCAGGCCGAAGTGTACGTTCAGACCGTGAGCGAATGCGATAGCGGAGCCTTCGCGGATGTTGTCGTGAACGTACTTCTTGTAGGTCTCGGCCTGCAATTCGTCGGGCATGGTGAACATGATGACGTCGGCCCAAGCGGCGGCTTCGGCAATGCCCATTGTCTTAAGGCCTTCGCCTTCGGCCTTAGCGATCGAGGCAGAGCCTTCACGCAGAGCAACGACGAGGTTTTTCGCACCAGAATCGCGCAGGTTCAGGGCGTGGGCGTGGCCTTGGGAGCCGTAGCCGAGGATGGCGACTTTTTTATCCTTGATCAGGTTAACGTCGCAGTCACGGTCGTAATAAACGCGCATTGGGGCGTCCTTTCGTATTCGTTGAAATCTGGGGTGGTTATACCGGATGGTTTGGGTGATGCCATTGTCGGAATATGAGTTTATTTGCCAAAATGAAGATGGTAATGCGTGATTCCATGGAAATATGGATAAATCATGCTTGATGACGAAGATCGGCGCATTCTGCGTCACTGGCAGGCGGATGCTGGGTTGACCCCGGGCGAACTGGCGGAACGGACTGGGATCAGCTCTGGCAAGGTCGCGCGGCGTATAGTGCGGATGCAAGAGGCGGGAATTGTCGAAGGCGTAGGGGCCGTTGTCGACTGGGCGGCGCTAGGCTATGCGGTCGAGGTGTCGTTGCGCATTACCTTGGACAAGACCCAAGGCAATGCGTTCGACGCCTTTTTGATCGCGGCTCGCAAGGTATCTGAAGTCATTGAGATACAGACGTTTTTGGGGCGCGTGGATGTACGGCTGTCGATTATTGCACGTGATATGGGACATTATCAGGCAATCTATCGTGGCAAAATCTTAACCCTGCCGCATATCGCGGACATCGAGGCGCTGATGCATGTGGCGCGGATCAAGTCGGACGAGGCGCTTCCGCTATGATCGCACTGGACGAAATTGATCACCGGTTGATCCGGTCACTGGCACGGGATGCCACGCAAAGTGCGGGCGCTTTGGGCCGACATCTGGGGTTGTCGCAGCCCGCCACATGGCGACGCATCCGGCGGCTAGAGCAGGCAGGCATCTTGCGCGGCAAACGGTTACGGTTGAACCGCGAGGCGTTGGGCTTTGGCGTTACGGTTTTTCTGGGCGTCAAGCTGGCCACCAAGGGACGCGTGAGCCTTGATGATTTTGAACGCGCGGTCAGTGCGATTCCTGAAGTGCAAACGGTTGAGCATGTTCTGGGGTTATATGACTACCGTTTGAGAGTTGTGGCGCGGGATCTGGCAGATTTTGAACGGGTCTTGCGACGGCGGATTATGACCTTGCCGGGGGCTGGTGCAGTCGAGGCGAATGTGCTGCTGAGCGAAGAACGTCTGGCTGGGCCTTTGGGTCTATAACTTTGACTGGCATCGCGGTATCTTTGGCTTAATGAATAAGGATATTTCCATGCCAGCTTTGCTAAATACTGTAGACCCCCAAGGTCTTGAAGAATTTTCGGTCGTGTTCACCGACCGGTCGCTGAACCACATGTCGGCGGCGTTCCAAGGTGTGATGCGCGATATCAGCGCCATGCTGAAAGAAGTGTATAATGCCGATGCCGTGGCCATCGTGCCCGGCGGTGGTACCTTCGGGATGGAGGCCGTGGCCCGGCAATTCGCCCGCGATGCCGAGGTAGTCGTCGTACGCAACGGTTGGTTTTCCTACCGGTGGAGTCAGATCATTGAAAACGGTGATCTGACAGGAAACACCACTGTTCTTAAGGCGCGGATGCAGGGCAACAGCACGCCCGCGCCCTTTGCGCCATGTCCGATCCAAGAGGTAATCGACGCGATCCGCAGCCAAAAACCTCAGGTCGTATTTGCGCCGCACGTGGAAACAAGCGCCGGGGTGATCCTGCCGGATGACTATATCAGACAGATGGCCGATGTGGCGCACGAGGTCGGCGCGCTCATGGTGCTGGACTGCATCGCGTCGGGATGTGCCTGGATTGATATGAAAGCGCTTGGCGTTGATGTGTTGATCTCTGCCCCGCAGAAAGGGTGGAGCGCGTCGCCCTCTGCCGGGTTGGTGATGATGTCGGACCGTGCCGTTGCGCGGTTAGCCGAGACCAAATCGGACAGCTTTTCCATCGATCTGGGCAAATGGCACAGCATCATGAAAGCCTATGAGGATGGCGGTCACGCGTATCATTCGACAATGCCTACCGATGCGTTGCGGGTGTTCAGGGACACGATGAAGGAAACGCAGGCCTATGGCTTTGGGCGTCTGAAAGAGGCGCAGTGGCGCTTGGGCGATGGTGTCCGCAAGATGTTGGCAGAGCGCGGTGTGGTTTCTGTGGCAGCCGAAGGATTTGGTGCGCCAGGTGTGGTGGTTAGCTATACCGCAGACCCGTCTGTACAGAACGGCAAGGCGTTCGCCGCCGAGGGGATGCAAATCGCTGCCGGCGTGCCACTGATGTGCGACGAGCCGGATGATTTCAAAACATTCCGGCTGGGTCTGTTCGGCTTGGACAAGCTTTATGATGTCGATGCGACGCTCGCGCGGTTGGCGCGCGTGGTCGATAAGGTTATTTGATTTCAGGGCATTGCGGCGGGGTCTTAACCTTGCCGCATGCCCAATCCCATCTCCATCAACATTTTGCGCACCGGGGCCATCGCATATAGCGCATTGAGGCCTGTTGCGCGGGCTTCGCGCGCGACGGGCGCTGACGCTTGGCTAGCGCGGTTCAGCAGATCAATCCCCCGTACCCGCAGCATGATGTCACCAAAGCGCGCTTTCTGGTACGCATCAAGCATCTTCTGGCTGCCCAAATCCGCGGGGTTGGCCTGCGCCAATTCCAGCAAAGTGGCCACGTCTTGCAACGACATATTCAGCCCCTGAGCCCCGATGGGGGGCATCACATGGGCGGCCTCGGCGATCAAAGCAATCCGTTCGCCAGAAAGCCGCGCGGCGTGCTGGGTGATGATGGGCCAGACATTGCGCGCGGTGGCCAGGGTCAAGGGGCCAAACAGGTGGCAACTGCGCACCGAGGCTTCTTCGGCAAACGAATCGGCATCCAGCGCCATCCGGCGGTTGCATTCGGCTGCGCTGTCCATCCAGACCACAGCAGAACAAGGCATCCCGTCACGATCGGGCAGCGGTACAAGCGTGAACGGTCCACCTGTACGATGAATTTCGGTCGACACGTTTTCATGGGGAACGGGGTGCGTGACCGCAAAAACCACCGCCTTTTGACCGTAGCCGGTTTTGGTCGCGCCAATACCAGCGGCTTTGCGCATCGGGCTGTCGCGCCCGTCTGCAGCAATGACCAGCGGCGTGGTGATACGGCTTCCATCGCTCAGGCCGACCCGTGCTTCAGCGGTCCGTGTGAACAGCGATGTAGTGCCAGTGCCGGGGCGAAAATCCACATTGGGTAACTCAGCCAATCGGTCCAGCAGTGCGCGCCGCAACAGCCAGTTTGGGAAATTCCATCCAAAAGGCTGATCAGAAATCTCGGCTGCGTTGAATTCTCGGGTCACGCGAAGTTCTGGGTTTTCCCCGCCTGCATCGACAATTCGCATGATTTGCAACGGGGCGGCGTGGTCCTCAAGGTGGATCCAGATGCCTGCGGCCTCAAGCACGCGGCGGGCCGGTTGCAGCATCGCCGTGGAACGCAGGTCGGCACCGTCGGCATCGCCGTCGGTGATCGGTGGGGCAGGGTCGACACAAATAACCTTGAACCCTGCGCTGCCAAAGGCGGCTGCCGCGGTTAGGCCAGCAATACCGCCGCCAGAAATGAGAATATCGCAATCCATAGTCATCCTCGAAAGCTAGCCCGTGATCCGCCCAAGAAAAGCGCTTAGGTCGTCGGTGTGAAAATGAATGTGATCGCCTGCCAGCGGTTCGGGAGCGACATGCACCGTGCCCATGCCCATCGCATGTGGTGCGGCCAGATTGCGGGCGTCGTCCTCGAACATCACAGCTTTGGTCGCGTCCAGCTTGTCAGTGGTGAATACATGCTCGAACGCGGCGCGTTCTGGTTTTGGCAAAAACTGCGCGTGCTCAACGCCATAGATCGCATCAAACAAACCGTCCAATCCACGTGCTGCTGCGACGCGTTCGGCATAAGGGGCTGTTCCGTTGGTATAGATGATGCGCCGCCCGGGCAGGGCGCGGATGCGATCAGCCAAGACAGGGTCGGGAGTGAGCGTGTCGAACGAAATATCGTGAACCTCATGCAGATACGGCCCGGGATCGACCGCGTGTTCCCGCATCAGCCCAGCCAAAGTCGTGCCATATGTGTGCCAATAATGCGTGCGAAGGTAATTGGCGCGGGCATGATCGACGCCCAGCGTGTTCATGACCCAGCGGGTCATCCGCACTTCGATCTGGTCAAACAACCGGGCCGACGGCGGATATAGTGTGTTATCGAGGTCAAAGACCCAAGTATTCACATGAGAAAAAGCGTGCTTTGGCATGCGTCCTAGCTACGCCTCGCCGAAGGTTTGCGCAAGATCGTGGGCTTGTACAAATGGACGCGGGGGATAAAGTGCTGAAACCTTATTGAAAGAGACCCGATGACCGCGCCAAGACCTGGACCAACCGACGCCTATGCCATGATTCTTGAAGCTATTGATCTAGGCACCTACCGGCCGGGAAGTCGTCTGGTGGAAAGCGAATTGGCGGAGCGGTTCGGCGTCTCGCGCACCCCTATTCGCGAGGCATTACAACGACTTGAAACCCAATCTTTGTTAGCACGGGATGGCCGCAGTCTGATCGTTGCATCGTTGGATCACAACCAAACGGCCGAACTTTACGTGGTGCGCGGAGAATTGGAGGGACTGGCCGCGCGGCTTGCGGCGCGTCATGCCACGGTGGAAGAAGTCCGCGTTCTGCGCGAAATGGTCGAAGACGACAACGCCCTGCGCGATGATCCAGTAGCCTTGGCGCGGGCAAACCGACGGTTTCACAAACAAATCCATCTGGCTTCGCACAACAGGTACTTGGTGCAGCAGTTGGACTTGGTGCATCGGTCGATGGCGCTAATGGCGACGTCATCGCTTGCGGTGGAAGGGCGGGGCCACATCGCGCAAGCTGAACATGACAAGATCGTGCAAATGATCGAACAGCGCGATGAAGATGGCGCGGACGAAGCTCTGCGCTTGCATATCTCAGTGGCCTTTATGACCCGCCTCAAGCAAGAGGCCGCGCGGCGCGAGGAAGAAGGTTAATCCGCAAGGACAGGAGCTTTTTGTTCGGCAATTGGGGACGCTTGATGCGTCACGCCATGTTCTGTCTTATCCCAATAGAATGGATGAAAAACGAATTCG
>JAPKCR010000206.1 GCA_026421135.1 Sulfitobacter sp.
CGGGGGTGTTTGGCATATTGATGGCAGACCTGACAGCGCGTGCAGGGAGCCTTGGCCCTGCAATTGCGGTCCACCTTTGCAATAACGTGGCTGCTATTCTTATCACGTCTATGCCTGATGATCTGTCGGGGCTTGCCCTGTACCTGACCCCTTTTAGTATGGAGGACACCGAGGCAATGCGGGCGTGGCTTCCGGTTGATTTTGCTTTGATGTTGGTCAGTTGGCTGGCGGCAAGGCTCGCCATTCGCCGTTGATTGCAATTTACTCTGGGGCAGCATATCTCAGGGACGAAACTGAAACAGAGGTTCGCCATGAACTGGATCAATAACTACGTTCGCCCACGCATCAATTCGATTTTTTCGCGTCGCGAGACGCCGGATAATCTTTGGACGAAATGCGAAGAATGCGGGACGATGTTGTTTCACCGCGAGGTGTCGAACAATCTGAACGTCTGTACCAGTTGCGGGCACCACATGGGGATCACCCCGCGGGACCGGTTCAGGGCCCTTTTTGATGGTGGTGTTTTCACTGAGGTGAAAGTGCCCGCGCCAGCAACAGACCCATTGCATTTCCGCGACCAAAAGAAATACCCGGACCGTTTGAAAGCTGCGCAGAAACAGACCGGCGAAGCCGAAGCGATGCTGGTCGTGACTGGTGAAATCGGGCGCACGCCGATCGTTGCGGCGGCCCAGGATTTTTCGTTCATGGCGGGGTCCATGGGGATGTACGTAGGCAATGCCATTATTGCTGCTGCCCAAGAGGCCGTCAAACTTAAGCGTCCGCTGATCTTGTTTTCTGCCGCTGGTGGCGCGCGCATGCAAGAAGGCATCCTAAGTCTGATGCAGATGCCGCGCACGACCATTGCAGTGCAGATGCTGAAAGAGGCGGGGCTGCCCTATATCGTCGTGTTGACCCACCCCACAACCGGTGGTGTTACGGCCAGCTATGCCATGTTGGGCGATGTTCATATCGCCGAACCGAATGCGCTGATCTGCTTTGCTGGTCCACGTGTGATTGAACAAACAATCCGCGAAAAACTGCCCGAGGGATTCCAGCGGGCGGAATATCTGCTGGATCACGGGATGCTAGATCGCGTGACACCGCGCCCTCAGATGCGTGACGAGCTGATCAATATTACACGCATGTTGCTGGGTTTGCCGCCCGCAGTGCGCGGTGACCTGCCAGCGCCGACCGAAGGGGGCGATCTGCCGCATGCTTTGACCTCTGACGGCAAGGCAGAATTACCGAAAAAATGACGCAACAAACATCCGATGCTGTGCTGGCGCGTATGATGGCCCTACATCCCAAGATCATCGACCTGACACTTGATCGGATGTGGCGACTGTTGGATGCTTTAGGCAATCCGCAGAACAGTCTGCCGCCCGTCATCCATATTGCAGGCACGAATGGCAAGGGGTCGACGCAAGCCATGATCCGCGCCGGGCTGGAATCGGCAGGCCACCTTGTTCATGCATATACTTCGCCGCATCTGGCGCGATTTCATGAACGTATCAGGGTTGCCGGAGAATTGATCTCCGAAGCCGACCTGACGGACGTGCTGGACGAATGCTATGCCGCCAATGAAGGTGGCAATATTACCTATTTCGAAATAACGACCTGCGCGGCTTTGCTGGCATTTTCTCGCACCCCTGCGGATTATACGCTGCTTGAGGTGGGTCTGGGTGGCCGTTTGGACGCCACCAACGTCGTTGAAACTCCTGCCCTCACCGTGATCACGCCTGTGTCAATCGATCACCAACAGTACCTTGGTGATACCTTGGGCCAGATTGCGGGTGAGAAAGCAGGGATTATCAAACGTCGGGTGCCTTGCATCGTTGGCCCCCAGCAAGAAGAGGCGTTGGACGTAATTGAAGCCGTGGCAATGCGTCATCATGCACCGCTTTTGGCCTATGGTCAGCAATGGCATGTGGGGCAGGAAGCTGGACGCATGGTCTATCAGGATGAAAAGGGGTTGCTGGACCTGCCCAAGCCGAATTTGTTGGGCGCTCATCAGATCCACAATGCCGGTGCAGCCCTTGCCGTTTTGCGGCAGCTTGATATCGCAGATGAACACTGCGAGGCGGCAGTCACAAGCGCACAATGGCCTGCGCGAATGCAGCGGTTAAAATCCGGCCCCCTGGTCGAAGCCGCTGAAAACGCAGAACTTTGGCTAGATGGCGGGCATAACCCCGCCGCAGGTGAAGCGATTGCAGAGCTGCTGGGGACGATGCCCAAGCGGACGACTTACTTAATCTGCGGGATGCTGAATACCAAAGACATCGGTGGTTATTTACGCCCCCTTGCCGCGCATGCGAAAAAGCTGTTCGCTGTTTCAATTCCGGGGGAAGCAGCCACCTTGCCTGCGGCTGATACCGCCAAGGCTGCCCGGGCTGTGGGCATGAATGCGGATCATGCACCAACGGTCCAGCAAGCCCTAGCCGAAATCATAGCAGCGGATCCTTTTGGGCGGGTTTTGATATGCGGATCATTGTATCTTGCTGGCAATGTTTTGCGGGAAAACAGTTAGAATTTTCATTTTTCAAATTGGCGATGTTTACGATATCTACGTTGCCCACCCCCTAAGGTTCAAAGACAGATTTCTTTGATTGTGGGGTCGATGTGATGGTGAAAGATCAAAAACGTATAAGTGTCGTTCAGCCGGTGCTGTTTGTGTTGTTGTGTTTAATGGTGATTATAGCCGGTGGCGTTTTCATATTGGATCAGGGACGATCACCCTATCATGTGACAGCGATCCCGGTTGCGAAACACATATCCGTAACGCCCCTTTCTGCGGCTTATAGACTGCTGGATGCAAGTGACGACCCTGAGGCAGATTTGTCGCCTGCAGTTACCTTGCACAGGCTGCATTCTGAGACAAAGACCGGTCTGGACAGTTTAGTTCACACGGTTGTTGGGGCATTTGATGACACGTCATCGGGTCGTGCAATGGAATCGTATCTTGTTTGGGCGATCAGGTCTGGAAAGCCGGATGCCTACGTCGATTCACTGCTTAACAGCGCCGCGGCGAAGGGTCATTTTCAGGTGCCTATCGCGCTTACGACCTTGTCGGGACGGTTGGATACACAGAGCTTGCTACGATCAGTGCTTGTGGCCGCAACTCAGGATAGATCGGTGCCAATCACAAGCGCACATGTACCCCAAAAACACCTGCTCCGTATGTCCGACAGTCTGGCGGGCCTATCTTTAGCACATTATGGAAATCCTTTGGATCACACACATATTGCAGACGCCAATGGCACCTCTAACCGTATGCCTAAGGCAAAGGTCGGGCAGGCATTTGAAGCACCGGGGCTTTAACTGCCCCAGCCTTCCGCCTGCATTTCACGAAGCCGCGATGCTGTCCGTTCGAACTCAAAGGTGCCTTCCCCTTCGAGATACAGCATTTCGGGACTGGCTGCGGCGGAACAGATCAGGCGCACTTTCGCCTCATAGAGCGCGTCAATAAGAGTAACAAAACGTTTGGCTTCGTTAAAGTTGGTCCTACCCAAAGATGGGATATTATCCAAAAGCAAAACGCGGCACGCTTCGGCAAGGGCAAGGTAGTCTGCAGCGCCCAGCGGTTGACCACATAGGGCATGAAAACCAGCCCGTGCGATACCATTGCGAAATTGGGGGATGATCACATCGCGGCCTTTGACACGCAGCTTTAGCTCTTCGCCCTCGCCGCCTGTCAGATCCTGCCAAACGGCATCCATCTCGGCGCGACTTTCTGAATTAACTGGGCAGAAATACGATTGTGATCCAGCAAGCCGGTCCTGACGATAATCTCGCGGGCTGGTTAGTTCCCAAACAACCATCTTGCCCTTTATCAGTTCTATAAACGGCAGAAAAATCTCTCGGTTCAGGCCATCTTTGTAAAGATCATCAGGGACCCGGTTCGAGGTGGTTACAACGACAACCCCTGCTGCAAATAGCGCTTGAAAAAGTCGACCCACAATCATGGCATCGGTGATATCGCTGATTTGCATTTCGTCAAACGCCAACACTTTGACTGATGCGGCAACCTGCGCTGCAACAGGGGCAATTGCGTCATCGACGCCGGTTTTCCGAGCCTCGTGCATTGCATTGTGAATTTCCTGCATGAAGGCATGGAAATGCACCCGTCGGGCAGGGATGTCGCCCATGTGGCCGGCAAACAAATCCATCAGCATCGATTTCCCGCGTCCAACACCGCCCCACAGATATAACCCCTTTGGCGGTTCTGGTGCGGGTTTAAAAAACCCCTTTTTCTCAGGGTTAAGAAGGGCATT
Organism: Sulfitobacter sp.; assembly: GCA_026421135.1. Lineage (GTDB taxonomy): Bacteria > Pseudomonadota > Alphaproteobacteria > Rhodobacterales > Rhodobacteraceae > Sulfitobacter. The sequence continues at coordinate 4,272 of JAPKCR010000206.1, forward strand.
TCTGATGCGGTCAAACTCAGGCAGCACCGCTTCTTGGGCGGGATCAGGGGTCAGGCTGCCATCGGCCACGCGTTGATCATAAAGCGTACGTAAATCTGTCATGGCTGTGGCTTACAACGTGATTATAGGTTTGGAAAGACGGGGTGGCGTTAGCACCGTTTAATTTGAATTGACGCTCGTCAATGCAAAGGTAGGGTGCCGTATTGGCAAAAGGATCAGTGACTTGGAAAAAAACGCGTCCATATTCACCCCGGTTTTAATTGTAGGCTGCTTGATCATCATGGTCAGTTTTGCCGTCCGGGCATCTTTCGGCGTGTTTCAAATTCCGATCGCGGCCGAGTTCGGCTGGCTTCGCAGCGAATTCTCTCTTGCGATTGCAATACAGAACCTCGCATGGGGCTTTGGGCAACCAATCTTTGGTGCATTGGCCGAAAAAATCGGCGACCGACGTGCCATCATTATCGGCTCTGTCGTCTATGCTGTGGGTTTGGTGCTTTCAGCGAATTCAGTGTCTCCAATCGAACACCAAACCTATGCGTGGTTGGTGGGGTTTGGCATCGCGGGCACCGGGTTTGGTGTGATTTTGGCGGTCGTAGGGCGCGCGTCAACTACCGAAAACCGGTCAATGTCTTTGGCAATCGTAACGGCAGCGGGCAGCGCAGGGCAGGTGTTCGGGGCACCAGTTGCAGAGTGGATGCTGGGTTTTCTAACTTGGCAAAGTACTTTCATGGTATTTGCGGGCGCTATTTTGGCAATGATCCTGACACTGCCACTGATGCGCGCGCCAGCGTTGGCCAGCAAGGCCGAGCTTGAGGAAAGTCTGGGCCAAATCTTAGTTAAGGCGTTCAAAGATCCGTCTTTTACCTTGATATTTATCGGTTTCTTCTCGTGTGGGTATCAGTTAGCTTTCATCACTGCGCACTTCCCTGCCTTTGTGACCGAGCTTTGCGGCCCTATCCTTGCCGGTGGGGTGTTGCACAGCATCGGCATCACAACGACATCTGCGTTGGGAGCAGTGGCGATTTCATTGATCGGATTGGCAAATATTGCAGGGACTCTGTTGGCTGGCTGGGCAGGCAAGCGGTATTCGAAAAAATACCTTTTGGCGGGAATTTATACGGCGCGCACTGTGATCTCGGCTATTTTTATCTTGATGCCTATCACGCCCTTGTCGGTGATCCTGTTCTCAATCGGGATGGGGTCACTTTGGTTG
>JAPKCR010000824.1 GCA_026421135.1 Sulfitobacter sp.
GGTCGTGTCCTCGACGCAAGTTTGCGCGGCACTGGCGCTACAATATAGCCTCCAGCATATCGATCTTGAGATTGACCCGCCGAAACCCGGCATGGCCCAGCATCTCGACGCGCTTGATTGCCTGAGGTTCGGCATCGTCCCGTGGCGGTCCTTGGGGAACACGATCCTGGTCGCCGTCAGCCAACCAGATAAATTTGATCAGGTCTCTGCTGAAATCAATCGCGACCACATCAGCCTTTTGCCGGTAGTCGCCGATGAAAAGCAGATTTATGAATGTATTACAGCACTTTATGGGGGCGAGTTGGCACAGCGTGCCGCAGTGCGAGTCCCCCCGATTGAAAGCTGTCGCACATGGCGTTCGGATGCCACAAACAGGCGGGCTTGGGCAATCTCGGTGCTTGCTTTGGTTGCCATCCTTCTGGTGCTAGAACCTGCATGGGGCTTTACAATCATCATCCTTTGGGCACTTTGCACCAGCACTATGACGGTGTGTTTGCGGACAATTGCGTTCTTTACGCAGCTCTTTTTATGCAAGGCACCACCTGAACCACCACCCCGACAACCCGCTGACCGCGCCGCCCTTCCCCGCGTTTCCGTCCTTGTTCCGCTATTGCGGGAAAAGGAAATCGCGACGGCGTTGATTGCTCGGCTTTCAAAACTGACCTATCCAAAATCGCTCCTCCAAATCGTATTGGTTCTTGAGGAAGGCGATGAAATGACCCGTGAAACGATTGCCCGCACCACTCTGCCAGCGTGGTTTGACGTGATCGAAGTGCCGCAGGCGAATAATCTGCGCACAAAGCCGCGTGCGCTTAACTATGCCTTGGATTTTTGCAAAGGCAGCATCATCGGCGTCTGGGATGCAGAGGATGCGCCCGAAGTTGATCAAATTGATCGCATCGTTCAGCATTTCGCCGACGCCCCCAAAGATGTCGTCTGCATTCAAGGCATACTCGACTATTACAACGCCCGAACCAACTGGATTTCACGATGTTTCACCATCGAATACGCCGCGTGGTGGCGGGTGATCCTGCCCGGCATTGCACGTCTCGGGCTGATCATTCCATTGGGCGGCACAACGCTCTTCTTTCGCCGCGACACGCTTGAGGAATTGCGCGGCTGGGACGCTCATAATGTGACCGAAGACGCAGATTTGGGTGTACGGCTCGCGCGGCATGGTTACAAAACCGACCTTCTGCCCACGGTCACCTATGAAGAGGCGAATTTTCGCGCTTGGCCATGGGTCAAACAACGCTCTCGGTGGCTCAAGGGGTTCTTGATCACTTGGTGCGTCCACATGCGTCACCCGCTTACGCTGATACAAGAGGTCGGGTTTTTACGATTTCTGGGCCTGCAAACGCTTTTTCTGGCAACGGTCAGTCAATTTCTGTGCGCGCCTTTGCTGTGGACGCTATGCCTCACGCTTTTGGGCGTCACGCACCCCGTCGAAATGACCCTTGGCACAGATATGTTGACGGGGCTGTTCTGCTTTTTCATCTTCGCCGAAATCCTGAATATTTCCATCGCGGTGCGTGCGGTATCGGGGCGCGATCACAGGCATCTGATCCCTTGGGCGCTCGGCTTGCCGTTCTATTTTATACTAGGGACGTTCGCGGCTTACAAAGC
>JAPKCR010000207.1 GCA_026421135.1 Sulfitobacter sp.
CTTTGGGCAGCAGCCCCGAAATTCCAACAGCATTCAAAACGACAATAATCATCGGCGCAATCGCCAGAATAGGGATTGTCTGGCTTGCGATCACCCACGGCATCACTGACATATCCATCGTTCGGTTAAACACGATGCCGACAGCCAACAGCGTCCCCAGCACGGTGCCCATCCCAAAACCCAGCAAGGTCGCGCTTAGCGTAATCCACGAATGATAGATCAGCGACCGCTTTGACGTAATATTCTTTTCAACCGTCGTGCTCCAAATCTCGGCGGCAACTTGATGGGGTGCAGGCAGCTTTGGCTTTTTCTGTGCCCAGGTGTCTTTGATCAGGGATGTGGTCGTAATCACCTCACCCGACCGCGTCGCCTTGTCATAGGTCCAATCCGCATTCAGCCAAACGGCCGCCGCGTACCAGAACACCAAAAGCATTCCGACAATAGTCAGAACAGGGAAAACGCTCTGCCTCACAGGCTGCCCCCCCGCTTTGCTGGCACAGAAGGATCCACCCCGAAAGGCCGGCTTGCCACGAACCCGCGCTCAGTCATCGGCATGCCCCGCCCGCAATCCTTCGCGTACCCGATGCGCGATCTCCAGAAACTCCGGCGTTTCGCGGATTTCCAAAGGCCGCTCTTTGGGCAGCGGGCTCTCAATTACGTCGGTAATCCGGCCTGGCCTCGGGCTCATCACAACAATCTTTGTGCTCAGATATACTGCTTCGGGGATAGAATGCGTGACGAATGCAATTGTCTTTTCCGTCCGCGCCCAAAGCCGCAAGAGCTGCTCGTTTAGGTGGTCCCGCACGATTTCATCCAGTGCGCCAAAGGGTTCGTCCATCAACAAAATATCCGCATCAAAGGCCAATGCCCGCGCGATGCTTGCTCTTTGCTGCATGCCACCGGACAGCTGCCAGGGGAATTTCTTTTCAAAACCCGACAACTCCACCAACTCAAGCACCCGCGCAACACGCGCAGCCTGATCCGCTTTGGAGTAGCCCATAATCTCAAGCGGCAATCGGATGTTTCCGCCAATCGTGCGCCACGGATAAAGCCCTGCCGCCTGGAACACATAGCCATAGGCACGCGCCATCCGCGCATCGGCGGCGCTGACGCCGTTTACTGTAATGGACCCGCCTGTAGGTTTTACCAGATCTGCCATGCACCGCAAGAACGTCGTTTTCCCACAACCCGATGGCCCGATAAAACTAACAAAATCTCCCTTTTCTATATCCAGCGATACATCCTTAAGCGCATGCACAGGACCATCGTTGGTTTCAAATGTCAGGGATAAATTCTTGGCCGAAATTACAGGGGCAGATGTCATAGGATCCGCCCCTTACCGGTTGTGTAGTTTGCTCGCATTAAGGCTGGCCTCTTTCTTCTTTTTATAAACGCGGCAGGGGTCCTGCCGCACCGTTCGCGGACGTTTACCGCTCAAATACCCGCAGGAATATTCAACGGATCGCGCTTTATCATCTTGGGCGCAGTAAGCTCTTTCCACTTGCTAAGTGCAACATTGGCGGAAGGAAATGCAGGTCGCGGCACGAAACGGCCACGCCCCGGGTTCGGTTGCGAATTTTGCCCCCATGCCCAAATCACTTCGCCCCGGCTTAGGGTATAGCGACTTTGCGCAGTGACCTTGAAACCCTCGAATACATTATAGTCCAAGACAGAATGATGGTTTGCAGGCGAAATTGTTTTGCTGATTTTCGGATCCCAAACCACGATATCTGCATCGGCCCCCTCAACAATTGCGCCCTTGCGCGGATAGATGTTCAGGATCTTCGCCACATTGGTCGAGGTCGCCGCGACAAATTCGTTCGGTGTCAAACGACCGGTCTCAACACCTTCTGTCCACAAGACTGCCAGGCGTTCCTCAAGGCCGTTTGACCCGTTGGGAATGATCCGGAAGTCATCCTTGCCCGCGCGTTTTTGCGCGGTGGTAAATGCAGCGTGATCCGTGGCCACAACTTGCAGGGATCCCGATTGCAAACCGGCCCACAGGCTGTCCTGATGGTCCTTTGACCGAAAAGGGGGCGACATCACACGCCGCGCAGCATGGTCCCAATCCTTGTTGAAATATTCGGATTCATCCAGTGTCAAAAACTGTATCAGCGGCTCACCATATACCCGCATTCCCTTTTGCCGCGCGCGCCGGATCGCCTCGTGGGTCTGCTCGCACGACACATGCACGATATAAAGTGGAACACCGGCAGTGTCCGCAATGGTAATCGCCCGATTTGCCGCTTCGCCCTCCAGTTCGGGTGGTCGGGAATAGGCATGGCCCTCAGGCCCGGTGATCCCTTGATCGAAATACTTTTGCTGCAGTTCAGCAACCAGGTCACCGTTTTCAGCGTGCACCATGGGCAACGCACCCAACTCGGCACAGCGCTTGAATGACGCAAACATCTCGTCATCCTCAATCATCAAGGCACCCTTGTAGGCCATGAAATGCTTGAACGAATTGACCCCCATATCAACGGCATCTTTCATCTCGTTGAAAACATTTTCATTCCAGCCGGTAATCGCCATGTGATACCCAACGTCAGAACAAATCTGCGGTGCGGATTTGCGGTGCCACTCGTTGATCGCGTTTTTGATCGACCCATCCGCTCCGGGCAGACAAAAGTCGACGATCATCGTCGTCCCCCCCACGGCTGCGGCCCACGTCCCGCTTTCAAATGTTTCGGCGGCCGTCGTCCCCATGAAAGGCATCTCTAGATGTGTGTGGGGGTCAATGCCGCCCGGAATGACATAGGCACCCTCGGCGTCGATATATTCGTCTCCGACAAGGTCTTCGCCGATACGCTTGATAGTCTCGCCCTCAATCAGCACATCCGCTTTCCATGTGCGATCCGCCGTGCAGACCGTGCCGCCCTTGATTACTTTAGTCATCTCAAAACTCCCGTCCCATATCTTATTCTAAATGGTTCAAAATCCCCGAGGTGCTGAGGCCGACCCCATGCACATCTCAGCGGCACATTAAACCGACCCAAAGCACCCCAACGCTGGACCATGCACACCAATGTCCAACGGCCCAAAATCACTCTCGACACAAAGCGAGAAATATCCGGCTCGGGGCATATAAACGACTCGATAGGTTCCATCACCCCGAGAGACCGACCAACAAGTCTGTGTGATACCGCCGCTGAAATTCACCTTGATCTCACGAGGTGTCCGTAGTGTTTCCCGAAACGCATCCGCCGTGCGCCGCAATACCTGATCATGACTTTCCAACGCCTCCTTCAGCTCGGTCTCGATCATGGCCGTGATACGCTCTTCGATGGAAAGATCCCGCTTAAGCATCACACAATTTCCCACTTAACTTTCGGAAACTCTGGCCCGGTTCCTTTGAAAGAAAACGATCCAGCGTCACCCGACGATCTCCGCAGTTTCCAACACCGCGTGCAGCAAAACATCTGCTCCCGCCTTTGCCCAGTCTTTAGTGATCTCTTCTGCCTCATTGTGGCTTAAACCATCTACGCAGGGGCACATAACCATCGCTGTCGGGGCGACCCGATTGATCCAACAGGCGTCATGCCCCGCCCCCGATATCAGGTCCATGTGGCTATACCCCAGCCGCTCTGCGGCCGATCGGATCGCGGTCACGCAACCTTCATCAAAAGCGACAGGATCAAATCCGCCAACTTTTTCGAACGCAACTTCCAGCCCCATATCATCTGCAATCTTCTGGCCTTTGGTCCGCAGTTGGGCTTCCATCTCTTCGATCACCGACAAGTTTGGTGATCTGAGATCGACTGTGAACACAACCTTGCCCGGGATAACGTTACGCGAATTCGGATATACATCGATATGGCCTGCGGCACCCACGGCGTGGGGCGCATGTGCCCATGCAATTTCATCCACTGCGTTCAGAATACGTGCCATCCCCAGTCCCGCATTCTTGCGCAAAGGCATTGGGGTCGATCCGGTGTGTGCATCTTTGCCAGTTACTGTAACTTGTGTCCAAGACAGCCCCTGACCGTGGGTGACCACGCCGATATCTTTTCCCTCGGCCTCAAGGATCGGCCCTTGCTCGATGTGCAGCTCAAAAAATGCGTGCATTTTGCGCGCACCGACTTCTTCTTCGCCACGCCAACCGATCCGCTTCAATTCATCCCCGAAGGTCAGGCCCTTTGCGTCTGTTTTGGCATAGGCCCAGTCTTGGGTATGGACGCCGGCGAAGACCCCCGATGACAGCATCGCAGGCGCATAGCGCGTGCCTTCTTCGTTGGTCCAGTTTGTTACCACAACAGGGTGCTTTGTCTTGATCCCAAGATCATTCATGGTGCGCAGAATTTCCAATCCGCCAAGCACGCCCAGAACACCATCGTATTTGCCCCCCGTCGGCTGCGTATCCAGATGTGACCCGACATAAACCGGCAATGCATCCGGATCTGTTCCATCGCGCTGCGCAAACATATTGCCCATCTGGTCAAGCCCCATGGTGCAACCCGCCTCTTCGCACCATTTTTGGAATAAGGCGCGGCCTTCGGCATCTTCGTCGGTCAGGGTCTGACGGTTGTTGCCGCCTGCCACACCGGGGCCGATTTGGGCCATCTCCATCAGACTGTCCCACAAGCGATCAGGGTTGATCTTCAGGTTTTCACCGGGCGCGGCCATAGGGGGCTCCTTTTTTCTGTTCGGCATTTTTCAGCATGCAAAAATTTTACCATTTGGTAAATCCACGATTGCGACTAGTCTTGTATCTGTCAAGAAATGCTTTCAAAAGAATCCATGTATGCGCCCCAGCATGCTGATTATTCAGGCACACATTCAGAAAGGGATCCACCTTGCACGACGGTGTCCAGAAAAAACCAAGCCGCATCCAAATGCGTAACCGCCGTGTCATCCTTGATGCTGCTTTGAATGTCTTTTCCCAACATGGATATCGGGGGGCAACGCTTGATCAAATCGCAACCGAAGCAGGGTTAAGCAAACCTAATATTCTCTATTATTTTCAGGGCAAAGAAGACATCCACCTGACCCTGCTAAGCCAGTTGATGGAGACATGGCTGGACCCGCTTGTTGAGCTTGACCCCGATGGCGACCCCAAGACGGAAATTCTGGACTACATCCAGCGCAAGCTTGATATGGCGCGCGATCTGCCCCGTGAAAGCCGCTTGTTCGCTGGCGAGATTTTGCAAGGTGCCCCCCGCATGGGGCCGCATCTGGAAAGTGATCTGAAACCCTTGTTTGATGAAAAATGCGCGGTCATTGCGGGGTGGTGCAAAGCGGGCAAAATTGCAGCGGTTGATCCGAAGCATTTGATCTTTTCTATCTGGGCAACGACTCAGCATTACGCGGATTTCGAGACACAAGTAACGGTCCTGCTTGGCAAGGATGCCGATCCGCATGATGCCGCATCCAAGCATCTGCAGGCGATGTTCGGCACGCTTTTATCTGCTAAGAATTGATTAACCGATTTCCCAAAATAGAGATGAATTTGACGTCCGATTAAG
>JAPKCR010000825.1 GCA_026421135.1 Sulfitobacter sp.
GCGCACCGATGTTGCGTTGCAGGTGATCGCCGAGATGGCAAAGGTCGAAGGCGGCGTCGTCGGTGCAGGCACTTTGCTGACGCCAGACGATGTGAAACGTGCGGTCGATGCAGGTGCAAAATTTGGCGTCTCGCCTGGTGCGACAGACAAGTTGCTGCAAGCTGCCGAAGACCTCGACCTGCCGATGTTGCCCGGTGCGGCCACCGCATCCGAGGCGATGCGCCTGTTGGAACGCGGCTATGATATGCTCAAGTTTTTCCCAGCCGAAGCTTCAGGTGGCGCGCCTGCGTTGAAATCGCTCGCGTCGCCGCTGCCCCAGATCCGGTTCTGCCCGACAGGTGGCGTCAGCCCTGCCAACGCCGAAAGCTATCTGACCTTGCCGAATGTGGTCTGTGCCGGCGGAAGCTGGGTTGCGCCTGACGCGCTGGTCCGCCAAGGCGACTGGGCAGCGATTACCGAATTGGCGCGCACGGCAAGCAAGCTGGGACGCTAAAGCGACGCAGCAGCGCGACTGGCCTGATCGTATTGGCCCGAAATAGCGCGCAAACGGGCGGCGATCTCACGCAGGTCGTCGCCCTTCATATCCGTGCGATCCAGATTATCGATCAGACAGGTATTGCGCACTGCGCGATAGGCCTCGATCAGCTCGGCCCCTGAGGCTGACGTTCTGTAGAACACTTCTTTGCCGCGTTTGTCGGCTTCAAGCAGCCCAGATTTCAGCAGCTTGCGCAGTGCATAGTTCACGGTATGCGTATCTTCGATGTTAAGCATAAAGCAGATGTCGGTCAGCCGCTTTTCGCGATCCCGGTGATTGGTGTTGTGCAACACCAGAATTTCCAAGGGTGTCAGATCGGAATTGCCCGCCGCCGTCATGCAGCGCGACATCCAACGGCTAAAGGCGTTATAGGCAATAATCATCCCGTACTCGAGCTCGGATGCCTCCCAACCTTCGCCTTCGGCCAAGTGGCGTGATGATACAATCCGGCGGGAAGGCTGTGATTTTGCATCTGACATAGGGTATCCAAAGCTGATTATTACTGTCGTTACGTTAGCGAATTGTGAGCGTCATGCAATCATTCGAACATTCAGCGGCCCAAAAAACGACGTATTCCCGGACTAGATTTCAGCAAGTTGCCACCGCGCAATTTCGAATCTAACGCTTCCCCTTAGCCATGGTGTCTATTTGGGACTAATTCTGGAGAGACACCCGTGTTCAAGGCCATCGCCGCTGCCGCTATTTTGCTTTTTTCCCTGCCTCAGCCAACGGTGGCAGAGGGGCGCAATTACCTTGGGTATGGTCGGCTAATCACCAACGACTTTCTAGGCGATTTGCAGGACCGTGAACGGACGGGGTCGGTTACATCATCGCGGGTATGGGGCCCTGAGTGGACGGGCCAGTTGCCAAAAAACTTTGGCAATCTAATTGAACTGCGTCTGGGGCTTGAGGTTCTGGCACCGGAAAACCTGACCAACCCCCCCGCAGGATCACGCCCTTGGGCCGGTGCATTATCCGCCGGACTGCACACACATTTTCAGCATAAAGCGACGGAATTCGCTGTGGGTGCCTCGGTTTTTGCGACAGGGCCACAAAACCAGCTGGGCATGCTGCAACACGAGTTTCAC
>JAPKCR010000826.1 GCA_026421135.1 Sulfitobacter sp.
CGTCGCGGATGATGCTGCATAGTTCCGAGCCAGACAGCGCGCATCCATTATACCCAAGAGTTTGGGTTTGCTGGAACGCTGATGCACGGCCCCGCATCGAGAATGCTTCTGGCTGTAGTTCCTTCACTTCCCTGCTCCTTTTTAAATGGCATCGAGACTGACGTCCCTAAGGTCGGTGTTCGGAAGGTTTATGAGATTGGCATTTCAATCGTGTACCAATGATTATCGAAGACATGCTGTTCCCCACTGGAACTAAGTCCAAGTTCTTTGGGGACAGAGAAAACCGCAAGCCAGTCGAAACGGCGAGAATGCAAATGAGCCCTCGGAGCGACGTAGGATGCCCAAGGAGGCGAAGTTGCGCTCAAACTTGCTGTGCAACATGTTCCTCAAATACGTCGGAACATCGCTGCGGGCGGTCTCGACCAACTTGCCAAAAATGCCGTCATCCAGGGCCCGTGTTTCAGTTCGTGCCATTTCAAACCCACTATAAATTCAATTTATTCGTGAATTCATTATGAGCACACAGCGGTAATCGCCCTTTGATTTCCATCAATTCAGAGGCTCTTTCAGCAGGTATATGCCAAAGAAAGGAACGGCGACGCGCCGATCGACGTCCTAACAAACAATAAGAAACGGATTTGGGGGAACTTAACTCCGGGAATTTAATACGTCGAAATAAATACGCCCTTCAGTTAGCAGAAAGAACTTATGTCGGGGAAGCAGAACAGAGGAACCGGGCGCGATTTCAGGGATTTGCCGTCGTTCAGTGATCTCGATCCACCAGCGCTGGCGGCCCTTAACGCGGCTGCGCGTCTGGTTATCTACCGCGCTGGACAGACTGTTCTCTTTGAGGGGCAAGAGTTTGATTTCGTAGGGGTCGTAGCGTCAGGAGCACTTCGGATTCAGAAAACCTTGTTGGACGGGCGACATTCAATTGTCGGGCTCTGGGTTCAGGGTGATATTTTGGGGTGCACAATCGATGGTGTATCGGAATTCGCCATTGAAGCTGCGACCGATGCGGAAGTCTTTGCATTTCCCCGAGCGCAATTCGAAGCTCTTCTTGATGAGTTTCCGGATCTGGATCAGGCGGTTTTGCTGAATATCCTCAACGAGTTGGATCGCGCCCGTGACTGCATTGTCATTGTGTCGGATCAAAAGATTATAAACCGGGTCGCGGGCTTTCTTTTGATGATGTGCAAAAGGTTCAGGGGGGTCGAGCATCTGGTTGAAGCCGGCCAGAACGGGATTGCAATTAAGATACCTGTCAGCCGGGTAGATCTAGCGCATTTGCTGGGTACGCGCCCGGAATCAATTTCACGCGCTTTTCACGCACTGGCTGATAATGGAGACATAGATATCATGGCACCCGATCTCATTCTGATCAAAGATGTAAGTGCGCTAGCTGCAAAAGCAGGTGAGGAAGACCATCCGCTGCGAGGCTCCAAGATCAAGTAGCCAACTATGAACTCGGCCCCTGACGGGTTGGGTTAAGTGCTACATGGGTACCATAAAGATCGGTTGAGATTTCAATCTGCAAGGGTGACACCCGTCGCATAGGGACCCTTGTCGCCCTGCATCTCGCGAAATCGTAAGCGCGTTCCCGTTTTGAGCTGATCCCAGA
>JAPKCR010000208.1 GCA_026421135.1 Sulfitobacter sp.
ATTGCGGCGGGAACACTTGGTCGTGTGCGCCACGTCGGGGCGACGTTCTCGTTTTTCAATGATGACACCGATGACATCCGCAATAAGCCTGCAGCGGGTGGGGGTGGTCTGCCGGATATCGGAATATACACCTTTGGTTCCGTGCGCTTTTTGACCGGGCAGGAACCGTTGTCGATACCCTATGCCAAGATTGACTATGAAAACGGCGTTGATGTCTTTGCCCAAGTGGCGGCAAAGTTTGACGGCTTCGACTATTCTGCCACCGTATCCATGCGCATGTTCGCCCGTCAGGAAATTGTAATTCATGGCGAAAAAGGGGTGTTGCGACTAACCTGTCCTTTCAATCCAACTGTCCACTCCCAAGCTGAACTGCACCTTGAGACTGAAAAGAACGTAATCACTACGGAACGTTTCCCCGGGACAAATCATTATATCGAGCAGGTCGAAGCCTTCGGCCGCTCGGTCACAACAGGCGTTGCCTATCCGTGCCCGCTCGAGTTCAGCAAAGGCACACAGGTAATGATCGATATGGCTTACGCAGCACGCTAGGTTATTTTCACGAAAGGTAGGGGAACATGGCCGGAGGATGGGCGAAAGACGGTGCCGTCAGCGAACAGATAGAAGCGTCAATTAACGACGAACTCGCCCGCCTTAAGGCGCGTAAGCAACCTCAGGGTGAGAGCCGTACACATTGCGCAGAATGCGAAGAACCGATCCCGCAAGCACGCCGCGAGGCCCTTCCGGGTGTCAAACTTTGTATTGATTGCGTGAATGAACGCGACAGCCGACCAGAAACCCGCGGGGGCATCAATCGGCGCGGTAGCAAAGACAGCCAACTCAAATAAAAAAGACGGCCCCCTGATTTATCAAGGGCCCGTCCTTCGTTCCAAGTGGCAAAAAGCCTCGCCGAGGGCATTTCTTCCCTTCGGTGTGGCGCTTGCCTAGTCTTCCATCGCTTCCAATTCGTCGATAAAGCCCGAGATCATCGAAAGGCCCTTATCCCAGAACGCGGGGTCGGATGCGTCCAACCCGAATGGGGCCAACAGTTCTTTGTGATGCTTCGATCCGCCGGCCTTAAGCATATCGAAATACTTGTCCTCGAACCCGGGCTCTCCTTCGGCATAAACGGCATAGAGGGCGTTCACCAAACCGTCACCAAAGGCATAAGCATAGACGTAGAATGGCGAGTGGACGAAATGAGGGATGTACGCCCAGAAGGTCTCGTAGCCGTCCATGTATTCAAATGCCGGCCCTAGGCTTTCGGCTTGCACCGACATCCAAAGCGCATTGATATCATCGGGCGTCAGTTCGCCGCCACGCCGTGCGTCGTGCAGTTTGCATTCAAAGTCATAGAACGCGATCTGGCGGACGACAGTGTTGATCATGTCCTCGACCTTGCCGGCCAGCAGAACCTTGCGTTCTGCGTTGGTTTTGGCCCCGTCCAGCATTTTGCGGAAGGTCAACATTTCACCAAACACCGATGCCGTTTCAGCCAAGGTCAATGGCGTCGAAGACAGCATTTCGCCCTGACCTGCGGCCAAAACCTGATGCACACCATGGCCCAGCTCATGCGCCAGCGTCATCACATCGCGTGGTTTGCCAAGATAGTTCAGCATTACATAGGGGTGCACATTGGTCACGGTCGGGTGGGCAAAGGCACCAGGCGCTTTACCCGGTTTTACGGCCGCATCAATCCACCCGTCCTTAAAGAACGGCGCGGCGATTTCGCCCATGCGCGGGTCAAAGGCATTATAAGCATCCATCACCATGCTCTCTGCACGGTTCCAATCGACCACTTTGGGGTCTTCCATTGGCAACGGCGCGTTGCGGTCCCAGACCTGCATCACGTCAAGGCCCAACCATTTCCGCTTAAGCTCATAATAACGGTGGCTCAGCTTTGGATATGCGTTGACCACTGCGTTGCGCAGAGCCTCGACGACTTCGGGTTCGACATCGTTGCTTAGGTGGCGACCGGTTTGCGGGGTTGGCATGCCGCGCCAGCGGTCCAACACTTCTTTTTCTTTGGCTTGAGTGTTGTGGACCCGAGCGAAGGTTTTAATATTGCTTTGGAACACATCTGCAAGCTCACGCGCGGCGGCTTCGCGAATGTCCCTGTTTGGGTCGGTCAAGAGGTTCAGCACCCCTTCGATATTCAACGGCTCGCCGTCCACTTCGAATTCTAGGCCCGCGATGGTTTCATCAAACAGCCGTTCCCAAGCGTCACCGACGACACCCAAATCGTGCAGGAATTTTTCCAACTCGTCGCTTAGCTGATAGTCTTTCATTGCGCGAATTCGGTCAAACACTGGCTTATAGCGTGCAAGATCAACGTTCTGCGCAAGAAGCTCGCCCAAGTGGTCGTCCTCTAGACGGTTCAGTTCGAGCGTGAAGAATACCAGCGGGGTGGTAAAGTTGGTGATGTTTTCCTGCATGTCGGACATGAACTTTGCCCGCCCTGAATCGGTGGTCAGCTGATAGTAGCGCAGCCCGGCAAATGACATAATGCGCCCGGCGATCTGGTTAATCTTTTCATTGCGCAGGACGCAGTTCAGAAAACCCGCCGCGTCCAGCTCTGCCAGTTTGCCTTCGTAATCGGCAGCAAAGCTGCGGCATGCCTCTTCCAGCCAGTCCAGATCACGCTTTAGTTCGGGCGCGTTTTCACCGGTGTACAGGTCGTCAAGGTTCCACTCTGGCAAGTTGCCCAGAGGAGTGGTGCCAGCACCAGCATTTGCATCACGGACGGGGTAGGGCAATTGGAACATCTTAAACCTCTTTTTGACATTTAGGTTACCTAAGCGCGCCCCCGCGTCAAAGCAAGCGGGGTAAGGCAGCGATTAGCCGTAAATGCGCAATAACTCTTCAAGATCAGCGAGTGAATTCGCTTCTTGCAGCGGTTTATCTTTCCGCCAGCGCAACATTCTTGGAAACCTCAAGGCGACGCCGGATTTATGTCGCGGGCTGCGCTGGATGCCTTCGAATGCGATTTCAAACACATGGTGGGGTGTGACTTTACGCACAGGGCCAAAGCGTTCGAGGGTGTTCTTGCGCACCCAAGCGGTGATCTGGCGGAATTCAGCGTCGGTCAGGCCACTATAGGCCTTTGTAAAGGGCACCAGATCGTTGCCGTTCCAGACCGCAAAGGTAAAGTCTGTGAACAGGTTGGCACGGCGGCCGGAACCCGATTGGGCATAGATCATCACCGCATCAATCGTAAGCGGGTCCAGCTTCCATTTCCACCAATCGCCTTTCTTGCGCCCTGCAAGATAAGGGCTTTCGGCACGTTTCAGCATCACACCTTCGGCTTGGGCATTGCGGGCATCGCCGCGCAGAGCCGCCAGATCATCCCATGTGTCAAACCCCAGTTGCGGTGACAGGCGCACGGGCGCATCAGCGGGCAGATCCGCGCAGGCGCTTTCCAGAAGATCGCGCCGCTCCGAAAAAGGGGCGTTGCGCATGTCCTGCCCTTGCCACTCCAGCAGGTCATAGGCGTGCAGCACCACAGGTGCCTCGGTGAGCAGCTTTTTTGGCACGGTCTTGCGGCCAATACGCGATTGAAGCGCGTTGAAGGAAGAGGGCATCGGCTGATCCGAGGGCCAGACCAGCAGTTCGCCATCCAGCACGGTGCCATCGGGCAGATAGTCGACGGCCCGCGCCAGTTCTGGAAAGCGGTCGGTCATCAGTTCTTCGCCGCGGGACCAAACAAAATGAAGCCCATCGCGCAATATCAGCTGACCGCGGATGCCATCCCATTTCCACTCAGCGCGCCAGTCAGCGGTGTTTCCCAGCTGATCCGCTGTGTCCTCAAGCCCGTAGGCCAGATAAAACGGATAGGGACGCGACGCATCAGCTGAAGCATCTTCGGCGACGACAAGCGCGTGCCACGTGGTGTCATCAGGGTGCCAGTTGCCCATCAACCGATGCGCCAATTCGGCCTCTGGCTTGTCTGTGGCGCGGGCTAGGGCGCGGGTCATCAGCTTTTGACTGACCCCAACCCGGAAACCGCCCGTGATAAGTTTGTTAAAGATGAATCGTTCTGCCCCGCCAAGCTGCTCCCACGCTGACAGCACGAATGCCTTTCGGGCGTCTTCATCTTGGGTGTAAATCTCGCGCAACGCGGCGATCCAGTCGGATAGGGTGCGGTCGTCTTGAGGAGTGCTTGGCGGTAGGACAAGGGCAATGGTTTCCGCCAGATCACCGACGATGGAATAGCTCTCCTCGAACAGCCAAAGGGGTATCTCAGCAAGTTCTGCTGCCCATTCTCGCAGCTTGGTCGTTGTGACCGCCCGCTTTGGTCGCCGACCCGAGAATAGCGCAATGGTCCACAGCCGATCTGTGTCAGGCGCTTGCTGAAAATATTCGGCAAGGGCCGCAACCTTAGCGTTGGTTTTCGTGCTTTGGTCAATGGTGCTGAACAGCTCGGCAAAACGCTTCATTCTGCCGCGTCCTTATCAAGTGTTTCTCCCTCGAACTGGGTCGGGACGACTTGGGCGTTCCAACCGTTAAGGTTCAAGTATTTGCTGAAGATGTCCGTGTAACCATGTGTAACATATATGTTTTCAGCCTCTGTTTGTTTGATTGCTGACAACAATCCATCCCAATCTGCGTGATCCGAGATGATAAAACCACGGTCACCCGCGCGCCGACGTCGGACGCCACGAATAGCCATCCATCCGCTGGCAAAGGCCGTTTCCTGGGGGCCGAATTTTTTGGACCACGCACTGCCCAAAGCGGATGGCGGGGCAAGGACAATCGCGCCCGGATGGTCCTTGGGCACAAGGTCACCATTGGCAAGGATTGTATCGGGCAAATCGATTCCTTGTTCGCGCATCACCTGATTGGTGTTTTCTGTCGCGGTGTGGGTCAGGATCGGGCCGATTGCAGGGTCCAGCATCGTCAGCAGGCGCTGCGCCTTGCCCAAGGCATAGGCCCCCAGAAACGCGGTCTTTCCCTCGGCGGCGCAGTTTGCCCACCACGCGTTGATCTCGGCCGCAACGCTTCCTTGGTCGGCCCAATGGAAAACTGGCAGGCCAAAGGTGCTTTCCGTAATGAAATGATGGCATTTTATGGGGGTGAATGCTTCGGACAGGCCGTCATCGACGACTTTATAATCGCCCGACGCGACCCAAACCTCACCTTCCACCTCGATCCGGATCTGGGCTGATCCCGGCACGTGACCTGCAGGGTGAAAGGACACATTAGCGGTTCCGATCCGCCGGACCTCGCCATAGGCGATGCCTTCGGCGGTGATGTCGCCCAGACGATGGCGCATGACGGGAAGGGCGGCGTGGGTTGCCAAGTAGCTGCCCATGCCCCATCGCGCATGGTCAGAGTGACCATGCGTTATCAACGCGCGATCAACAGGTTTCCACGGATCAATATAAAAATCACCGGCAGCGCAGTAGATACCGCTTTCGGTGAAGGTAAGAACGGGTGTTTTGCTCATCCAAGACAG
>JAPKCR010000827.1 GCA_026421135.1 Sulfitobacter sp.
CACAATTTCCGGAGGGCGCAGCCCTGAAGGCGTCTTGGTCATGGATTTCCGCCAAACTCAGATGCTGACCCCAATGATATCGGGAATGCTGAGAGCCAGAGGTCCGGGTCTATTACAATCGGCAGCGCTGAAAGCCGCCGTCAAATGCAAAGCTGCTGGCCGATTTGGATCGGCCAACAGGCTGATGTTTTAACCGGTGATCAGGACATCGCCAAAGGCGTCTCGAAGGTTGCGCTTTAGTACCTTGCCTGTCGCGTTGCGGGGCAGCACATCGGTAAACACGACGCAATCTGGCACCTGCCATTTCGCTATCTTCCCCTCGAACACCGCCAGAATCTCTTCTTCTGTCGGGTCTTGCCCCTCACGTTTGACAGCAATCAGGATCGGGCGTTCATCCCATTTTTCGTGACGCGCACCGATGACGGCGGCATCAGAAAGCTTGGGATGCGAGATCGCGATGTTTTCCAATTCCACCGAACTGATCCATTCGCCACCTGACTTGATGATATCCTTTGACCGGTCGCGGATCGTGACATAGCCGTCGGCATCCATCGTCGCAACATCGCCTGTGTCGAACCAGCCGTCTGCGGTCAACGTTTCCTCGCTGGTTTTGCGGAAATAGGCGTCTAGAATCCAGAAGCCCTTGGTAACCAGATCACCTTGGGTTTGGCCGTCATGGGCAACGGGTTTGCCGCCTTCATCAAGGATTTCAAGCTCGACCCCGTAAACGGGCCGGCCTTGGTTTTCGCGTAGTTTGTGCTGGGCAGCGTCAGGCAAATCGAGATGCTTGGCCAAGGGCTGGTTGATACTGCCGACGGGTGACATTTCTGTCATGCCCCACGCGTGGATCGTCTCTACACCGTATTTTTCGCGGAAGGAGGTCATCATCGACGGCGGGCAGGCAGAGCCACCCACGACAGTGCGTTTTAGGCTGGCAAGGTTCGATCCGATCTTGTCGGCCTCGCCCAGCAAACCCAACCAGATCGTCGGCACACCAAGGGCCAACGTGACCTTGTATTTGTCGATCAGCCCCACTAACGACGGACCATCCAGACCCGGACCCGGCATCACCATCCGCGCACCGACCATAGCGCTGGCATAAGGCGCGCCCCACGCGTTGACGTGGAACATCGGCACAACAGGCAACACGACTTCTTTGGCGGAAATCGCAATGCTGTCGGCAAGGTTGATAGCAAAGCTGTGCAAAACGGTCGAGCGGTGCGAATACAGCACGCCCTTGGGGTTGCCCGTGGTGCCTGATGTATAGCACAGGCTGGATGCCGTGTTTTCGTCCAACTCGGGCCAGTCAAATTCAGGATCACCGCTGGCAACCAGTTCGTCATAGAACTTTAGTCCGGGAATCTGTTTGGCCGCTTCCGCGTCGTTGCCTTCCATCAAGACAACGTGGTCAAGATGCTCAAGCTTGTCGCGGATTGCCGCGATCAACGGAACAAAGGTCTTATCGATGAACAGAACCTTATCTTCGGCGTGGTTCAAAATATAAACCAGCTGTTCAGGAAACAAACGCGGGTTGATCGTGTGGCAGACAAAGCCACCACCCGATGAGCCAAAATAAATCTCAAGATGGCGGCGGTTATTCCAGGCAATGGTGCCGCAACG
>JAPKCR010000209.1 GCA_026421135.1 Sulfitobacter sp.
GATTGGCCGGGTGGGTTTTTCCGAAGAGATATTGGCTGGCGCGCGCTAACGTAATCTGGTGTCGTACCGGGGGCTACCCCCCGGGCCCCAAAGATCAGGACCATTTGGAACCCAGATCTGCGTCTAGCCCGGATGAATCGTGCAGTTTTTGGCTTTTGCGAAATTTTGTGGCGTAAACGGCTCTTTAAACGGTGCAATCGCTAGCGTTCCGTCAACAAGACTGACCTCGACCATTGCTGCATCAGCCGACGAGCGCCACGGCATTTGCGCCAATATCATCTGCGGGTTGCCTTTACAGGTTCGGATACCGCCTGCGATATCCGTGTCACCAATGCGGTGATTGGTCAGGCCGGTGGTGGTTGCAACCGGCGTCAAATGTGCGCCGTCAAATGTCAAGACCTCAACCTTTCCGGCAAGATGAGGTGTCACCACCATGGCGATCTCGGACCGTCCGTCGCCTGTAAAATCAGCTGCGCCAACAGGGGCCAACCAGCGATTTTTGCGCCCGATGTGATCTGTCATGGCAAGCCGACCCTTGGGGCCATAAACCACCAAACGCGCGCCCAAAGTCAGGCTGCTTTCGACCACAATGATTTCGGGTGATCCGTCGGCATCAAGGTCGGCAACCCTCGGGGCTGTGTCCTCGAAAACCAGCGTTTCAGGCAGGATGAACCGCCGCTTCGTGCCGTCCTCCAGCGTGACCTCTAGCGCGCCCCATTCGATCGCGTCCCCCAGAATGCCATGATCATAGCGGTCTGTAGGATCCGTATAGCGCGCCGCGATGATCGTCTCTGCCACGGCCAAACCGGGCACCAGCAACGCAGCCACAGCACACAACAAAAGCCGAGCGCGGCGGGCACCCCCTATGGGCAGGCACGCCGGAAGACGCCGCGCCCCCGCCAGCATCAGATTTGCTTTTCTGGCATTTGGACACGTAACCCATCAAGAGCGTCGGTCACTTTGATCTGGCAGGTCAGGCGCGACCGTTCCGGATCAGGCTCATAGGCAAAATCAAGCATGTCCTCTTCCATGTCATCCTTTGCTGGCACCTTATCCAGCCACGCAGCGTCCACGTAAACGTGGCAGGTCGAACAGGCACAGGCCCCGCCGCAGTCTGCTTCGATTCCGGGAATGTTGTTGTCGCGCGCGCCTTCCATGACGGTCATGCCATTGGCCACATCCACCACATGTTCCGTGCCGTTGTGTTCTACGTAGGTGATTTTGGCCATCTTGACCCCCTGTCCAATAAATATCGCCCTATGTGTAGCCAGCCCGGCCCCCCTTCGCCAGCCCCTTTTGCGTCGCTATTGCAGCAGTAATTTGACAATCAGATTGCCCCTTGCCCATTGATCTAGGCACCGCCGGAAAAACGGGTTAGATTGCCGCAAAAGACAAGACCGACAAAGGCGTTGCGTGCAGGTAATTTCACGATCAGTAGTGTTAAGAGGGTGTTCCATCGCACTGTGCCTTGCGGCGCTGTCGGGATGCGATTTGGCGACCACCGATGCGGAGCCGCCAGAGCCGGGCGTCGTCGAGGCAACCACCCAAGGTCCCGCAGGTGCCCCCCCCGGATCATGCTGGGGGCGAACCGTGTCCCCCGCCGTAATTGAGACCGTGACCGAACAGGTGCAGGTCCAACCTGCGCAAATCAGTGCGACCGGAGAAATCCAATCGCTGCCGATCTACCGCACGGACACGCGGCAGAAAATCCTGGCACCGCGCACGGACAATTGGTTCCAGACCCCCTGTGCCGATCAAATGACCCCACAATTCGTCTCAACCTTGCAGCGCGCGCTTGAGGCGCGGGGCGTCTACGCCGGAGCAATTTCGGGCCAATACGATCAGGCCACCCGCAAAGCGATGCGCATATATCAGATCAGTGCGGGCGGCCCTGACAGCCCTATTCTGGCGTTGACCACCGCCCGTGGACTGGGCCTGATTGCGGTTGATCGCAAGACGCTAGAATAATTTTAAATCAGTATGTTACGGCGCGAACTTCATCGGTAGGGTGAAGCTGTGAACCCCCGCCTTTAAGCCCCTCGGCGCGGCAGCGATGCGGGCGGATTTCACCGCCGCCACAGCCGCCCGATCAATCTGCGGCACGCCGGAAGATCTGCTTACAGAAACCCCCACCACCTGCCCCCTCGTGTGAACCGAAATGGCCAGCGTGACCGTGCCGCGCGCGCGCGTCCCCGAAGGATAGCGTTTGCGCCGCTCGATGCTGGTACGGATTTGGCCGCCCCATGACGCCATCAGCTTTTTGACATTACCCGGTTTCGCTTTGGTTGCCGCTCCTGTGCCAGCCGTGCCTTTGGCCTTTTTCCCACCGGCTCCCGCTGCTTGTTGTGGTGCGTTAGATTTTTCAGATTTCTTTTGTTGGGGTTTCTGCGGGGCGGCCTTTTGAGGCTGCGCCGGCTTGGCCTTGGCCACCGGTTTCGGCTTTGGCACAGGCCGCAACTTGGGGCGTTGTTCTGCCAGTTTTGGCTTGGCTGCGGGGGTTTGATCGATGTTAGGCAAAGCAGGCGCAGTGCCCGCGTCGGGACCCCGTGATGGCGCGCGATAGGCAACGGCGCTTTCTGGCATCATTGGCTGGGGCACGGAAAGCTCCGGTACCGTTGGATCCGGCTGCGCCACGTCTTGTGTCAACTCTACAGGCTGTTCCCAAGCGGTTACCATGTCCTGAACAGACATATTTGCCGCTGCAAGGGTCACATAGGCATCTCCTCCCGCACCCGCAGCGCTTTGTGTGCCGGAGGGGGCGATATAACCCACCGAAAGGTGCAGTGCTGTAGCACCCGCTAGAAATGCCGAGAACTCGAAAAACTGTTTCATGGCGTACGGATCACCAATTCGACATCTGAATGGCCCATCGCAGAAAGCCGTGCCAGAACCTGCGCCAGCGCGCGGGCCTCAAGCGTTGCGTCCGCACGGATCGTGAGCGGTGCGGGTTTGGCTATTCCCAACGCAACCCACGCTGCATCGTCCAACGCGCCATCAAAGGCAACGCTGCCTTGTGCAGACAAGTATAGGGTCTGGTCCCCAGCCACGTCGCCCTCAGTGCGAGATTCAGGCAGAGTCAGATCGAACGGCGGGGCCTGCGAGATTGTGGCGGACATCATGAAAAATATCAGCAACAGGAAAACAACGTTGATCATTGGTACCACTGATTCAGCGGGCTGGCGGCGGCGGGGCTGGGCGAATTTCATGGCGCTACTCCACCACAACCAGATTGGCGAACCCCGCCGTTTGCAATGCTTGTGCAACGTCGAGCAATCGTTGCAGGGTTGCCCCGTCTTTGCCGCGCAGAATAACCGTATCGCCAGGGTTTTGTGTCAGCGGGGTAAGCGCCTCGGGCAAACCTGCGATATCAATGCCAAGGCCGTTCAATGTCAGACCGTCAGGCGCGATGTCGATGAGCCGCGGCGGGCCGGAATAAGCTGCGCCTGCCCCCGCACCAGATAAACGCACCGCTGCATCCCGGCCGAACTGAGAGGCCAGCATGAAAAACACAAGTAGCAAGAACACCACGTCAATCATCGGCGTTAGGCTAGGCTTGCGGCTGCGGCGTGGTGTTGCAAAAGCAAACATCAGCCCGCCTTCCCGCTTTGGGTAAATATCCGCGTGGCAATGTCTTCCATGTCGCCCTGAACACGTTCTGCAATCGCCTCGAACCAGCTAAGGGCAATTGCTGCGGGGATCGCCACGCCCATACCTGCAGCCGTGGTCAAAAGCGCCTCCCAGATGCCGCCGGCAAGGACGGCGGGGTCGGCCTGACCGCCAGTGGTCTCCAGTGCCTGAAAGGCATCAATCATGCCCAGAACAGTGCCCAGCAAACCGATCAACGGTGCGATGGTGGCGATCAGTTCAAGCGGGCGCAAACCACTGCGCAATTGCACCAGCACACGCCCAGCAAGGCGCATCACCTCTTCTCGGGCCAAGCCGTCAGGCAAGCGGCGCGCCCCTAGCACATCGACAGCAAAACGGGCGCGAAGCCCTTTTGGCGGAACAGAATGACCAGCAACAATCGCCTCGGCCCCGACATGGGACCATGCGCCCATCAGCGACAATCGCCACAGTTTCCACAACACGATGGCCAGAACTAGAACGGACAAGACCGCAATGGCCCAAAGCGCCGGACCGCCGGTATTAAGAAAGGCGAGCATTTGGGGGGTCATGGCAGAACCTCTAGCGGTTGGAAAATGATGCCGTTTGATGTCTCTTGCAGATGCGCGCTGATGCCAAAGACGGTGCGGATCAGATCTGCGGTCAGTACGTCGCGGGGCGGGCCATCGGCTGCGATGCCGCCGCCATGCAGCATCACAATGCGCGTGCAGTGGCGGGCGGCAAGACCCAGATCATGTAGGGATACCAACACAGATTGCCCCGTCTCGGCAAGGGCTGCAAAGGTTTGCATGGTCGCAATTTGATGCGCTGGATCAAGGCCAGCGGTGGGTTCATCGGCCATCAGCAAGGGGGCCTCTTGGGCTAGGCTGCGGGCAATAAGCACACGCGCCTGCTCGCCGCCCGACAATTGCGTCGCTTTGCGGTGGCGGTATCCCTCAAGGTCCATGCGGACGATGGCGCGTTCTACGGCGGCTGTATCTGCATCCGTCGGCTTTTGCCCCGCGGCCAAGTGTGGTGTGCGGCCAAGACGGATCAGCGTTTCAACATCCACCGGCCAGGCAATCTCGCGGGCTTGCGGCATCCATGCTGCGGCCCGCCCGCGATCCCGCGATGACATCGCCGCAAGCGAACTGTGCCCTTGCGCGGGTATCAACCCAAGGCAGGCCCGCATCAATGTCGTCTTGCCCGCGCCGTTTGGGCCGACCAGTCCGACGATTTCGGATGGCCCGATCTCAAGGTTGATGCCCTGTAAAATCTGTTTGTCCCGACGTTTCACCGCGAAGTCACGTACGCTGAGCAAGGTCATAGCCCGTCCCTCCGCGTCCGGTATATCAGATGCAAGAACAGCGGCGCACCGACCAATGCCGTGACGACCCCCAGCTTTAGGTCGCTTTCAGGCAGCACCACACGCACCAGAATATCAGACGCAAGGATCATTGCCGCCCCGCCAAGCGCCGAAGCCCAAAGTAACGCACCGGGCCGCGCGCCCACCCAAGGGCGCAGCAGATGCGGCACCACAAGGCCGACAAATCCGATGGCACCCGCAACCGCAGTCGACGCCCCCACAACTGCTGCCGTGCCAAAGATCAACGACAGGCGCAGGCGGGTCAGGTTGACGCCCATCGCTTCTGCGGCGTCCTCGCCCAATGTCAGCGCATCCAGCCCGCGCGACAAGGTCGAGAGCAGCACGCCCCCTAGGATGATCAGTGGCAAGGCGATCCAGACATGCACCATAGACCTGTCAGCCAGCGACCCCATCATCCAGAATATCATTTCCGTTGCCGCATAGGGGTTCGGCGACAGGTTCAACACAAGCGATGT
>JAPKCR010000210.1 GCA_026421135.1 Sulfitobacter sp.
CAGCAAGCTCTGCCAGACGCACGGCGGCCCCGTTTTCGAATACGACGGACTTGGTGGTGTTGAACACGAATGGGGTCACGGGAAATGGCCTTTTCTGAAATTAAGGTGCCTTTCCAAGTTCATGCAAAGACACCCGTCATTAAAGGCAATATTTGCCGCTGCGCCTAGCCGTTTGTTATATTAGTTCTTTCACACAGCGAAACGGGCCGTGAATTAACTCTCAGACGTTGCGTCACGCGGGGTGTTTGCCCCCAACACCGCGACCAGCGACCAGCGGATCCGCTGTTTGAGACCGTCCATAACGCTGAACAGCGACGGAACAAACAGCAGCGACAGCATGGTGGACAACAACAGTCCTCCGATTACGGCCACTGCCATTGGCGCACGGAATTCTCCACCAGCCCCGATTGCCAAGGCCGATGGCACCATCCCCGCCGTCATTGCGACAGTGGTCATGATAATCGGACGGGCGCGTTTGTGACCCGCTTGCAGCATAGCCTCTGACCGCGTGGCACCGCCCTTCATCGCCTCGAGGGCGAATTCAACCAGCATGATGGCGTTCTTGGTCACGATCCCCATCAACATTAGGAACCCGATCACTACCGACAACCCAATGGCCGAGCCGTTCAGATACAGCGCAAAAATTGCCCCGCCGATGGCCAGGGGCAGCGACAAAAGGATCGTGACAGGGGTGACAAAGCTGGCAAACAACAAGACCAGCACGACATAAACCAGCAAGATGCCCGCCCCCATCGCAAGTCCGAACTGGGTGAACACTTCGCCCATCACCTCGGCGTCGCCTGCGCTTTGAATCGACGTGCCTTCGGGCATGGCCTTTGCAATCGGTAAGGCTATCACGGCTTGTGTTGCGGGGCCTAACAATCCGTTCGGGGCAAGGTCGGCTTCGACGCTCGTGCGATACTGGCGGTCATAGCGTTCAATGGTGCTGGGGCCGGATGACAGCGCCACATCGGCCACCACACTGATCGGAACAGGGCTGCCCGTGGTCGAAGGCACTCGCAACCCAGCTAAACGGCTAAGATCATCCCGCACATCCTTTTTCAGACGCACAAGGATCGGAATTTGCCGGTCACCCGCGTTGAACTTGGCCACGTTGCTGTCGGTGTCGCCTAGGGTCGCAATCCGGATTGTGCTAGCCAGCGCCGCTGACGTCACCCCCATCTCTGCCGCCAGTTGCGGACGCGGGGTGATCTGAATTTCAGGGCGCACCAAGGACGCCGTTGTATCAGCATTCACGATGTCAGGCAGATCATTCATTTGATTGGCCAGCTCAATCGCAGCAGCAGCGGCAGCCGCTTCGGTGTCGCCTAGCACACTTAACTGCACGTCCCGCTGGCCATTGTCAGCCAAAACGTTGATCTTGACGTCAGGCAGGTCCTGCAAAAGCGCCTTCATATCGTCTTCGATAACAAATGATGACCGGTCGCGGGTGTCCTTCTGACCATAGTTCACAATCACGTTCGCCTTGGTATCAGACGATGTACCACCTTCGACAAAAACATTGCTGACCTCGGGGATTTGGCCAAGGATTGTTGATACCTCGCGTCCGCTTGCACGAGTTTGTTCAAGCGTTGAGCCGGGCGGCAGTTCCAGCGAAACGGTTGACCGCCCGCGGTCTGCGGCAGGCACAAATTCGGTCGGCAAAAGCGTGGCCGAAAAGATTGAAGCGGCAAAGATGCCCAACCCTATCAATAAGGTCACAGTCCGGTTGCGCAGGGTCCACCTTAACACAGCCATATAGCGGCGCATTAGAAAGCCATCCTTTTCCTCTTCGGGGGCGATACCGTCCCGCAGAAAATAGGCCGCCATCATCGGCGTGATCAATCGCGCAACCAATAGTGAGAACAGCACCGCAACAGCAACCGTCAGGCCAAACTGCTTAAAATACTGCCCTGCGATGCCGGACATAAAGCTGACCGGTGCAAACACGGCCACGATGGTGAAACTGATCGCAATAACGGTCAGGCCAATCTCTGATGCCGCTTCCTCAGAGGCCTCATAGGCCGGTTTGCCCATCTGGATATGCCGTACGATATTTTCAATCTCGACGATTGCGTCATCGACCAAGATACCCGTGACCAGAGTGATACCCAGCAAGCTGACCGTGTTCAGCGAAAACCCAAGGTATTGCATGACCATGAAGGTCGGAATGATCGACAACGGCAAAGCCACCGCCGTGATGATCGTAGCCCGCCAGTTGCGCAGGAACAGAAACACCACAATGATCGCCAATGCAGCCCCTTCGTAGAGCGTGTCCATCGCCGAATGGTAATTACCCTCGGTATAGGTGGTGGCGTCATCAATCAGCGAGAAACTGACGTTGGGGTATTCTTCGCCTAGATCTGCCAGCCGTTCCTTGGCATTGTCCCCCGCCGCCAGATCACTGGCACCGGTGGAGCGGAATATGCCGAAAGCAACAACCGGCTGGCCGCCCAACATGGCAAAACTGCTTGCCTCGGTAGATCCATCAAACACCTTACCGAGATCGTCCAGCCGCACAGTCCGCCCCGGCGAAGTGATAATCGGTGTCGCCGCTAATTGCGCCACGGTATCAGCGCTGCCAAGCGCGCGGATCGAATATTCCTGCCCGCCCAGATCACCCGAACCGCCGCCCAAATCAATGTTGTTCTGACGAAGCTGGTTATTCACCTCAGACGCGGTCAGCCCCAAGGACAGCAAGCGATCGGGGTCCAGTTCAACCTCGATCGCGCGGTCGCCGCCACCGATGCGGGTGACTTTTCCCACACCATTTTCCACCTGCAACTCGCGCGCGACGATCTCGTCCACAAAATAGGACAGTTCCTGAATGGATTGCGTCGGGTCGGACACCGCATAGGTCAATATCGCCTGACCCGTCACATCCAAACGTTTGACGATCGGTTCGGTCGAATTTTCGGGCAAATCACCCTGCACGCCCGCGACCGCGTCCTTGATATCCGTCAGCGCGGTGGCACTGTCAGTTTCAAGTTCAAATTCAATTGTCAGACTTGCAGACCCGTCAGCGGCAACGGCCGTGACATGTTTTACCCCCGTCACATCGGAAACGGCACCTTCGATGGGTTTCACGATCTGTGTCGCGATTTCGGTCGGTGCCGCACCGGGCTGGCCAATCGTCACCGTCACAATTGGGATGTCGATGTTGGGGAACTGCGTCACCGGAAGGCGAAAAAAACCAACGATACCGATCAGGCACAGCGCCAAGAATAGCGCCAATGACGGCACTGGAGACCGGATGGCCCACGTTGACATATTCATTTAGAAACAACCTTCTGCGGGATCGGGTTCACCTTGTCCCCGTCCGAGAAAAACGCACTGGCACGGGCGATTACCACGGCCCCATCATCCAACCCGGACAGAACCTCGCGGGCGTCATTCCAAATCAATCCTGCTGTTATGTCGCGTCGGATTAACGCGTTATCTTGCACCTCTAGCAGATAATCACCTTTTGCATCGGTCAGGATCGCTGTCGTTGGCACGGTCAACCCTTCGTGACGGTCGGTGATAATCCACCCGCCAGCAAAGATTCCCGTGCGAAGCGCATTGTTGCCCTCAAGGGACACAAGAACATCACCAAGTCGATTTGTAGCGTCTACGGTCGGGGCGACAAGTCGGACATTGCCCTGAACCGTACCAGCACCGGGAATTTCAACCTGCGCCGGGTCACCAATGGCTATTTGAGCCAAGGCAGTCTCGACGACTTCTGCTTTTACCTCGATCACGCCATCCTGAATCATGCGAAACAAGGGGTCAGCGCCACTGCTTGCAATCGCACCCACCTGGGCATTCCGGTCAGAAATGATGCCAGCGGTGGGGGCGGTAATGGTGGCATAATCGAGATTAAGCTGGGCGATGTCCAACTGCGCCTGTGCTTGCAACACTTGCGCCTTGGCGACCTCCAGCCCGTCTTCGGCCGAGGCGGCGGACGCGTCTGCGGTTTGACTGTTTGCCATGGCCTGATCAACGGCGGCTTGGGTCACGTTACCGGACTGGTCAAGCTGCTGAGTGCGGTCAAGAACACTGCGCGCTTGCGCAGCCGATGCCTTGGTCGAGGTAATCTGGCTTTGTGCTTGGCGAACGGCCGCTTGTGCGCGGGCATATTCTGCATTGGCCTGTGACAGTTGGGCTTTCAATGTGTCAGTGTTCAACTGGGCCAGCGTGTCGCCCTTTGCGACCTGCGCTCCGATTTCCACCATCAATTCCTCAATGGGATAACCAGTCACCTGCGGATAGACCAAAACCTCACGGAAGGGTTCCAAAGTACCTGAAATCGGCACACGGTTCACCACTTCGGTCCGTGTCGCAGTTGCGACTGTCACACTTGGCACGCGTTTCATGTCGGCCTCTTGCGCCAAGACGCCTTGAGCGGCAGCGACAACAAGAAATGCTGCCCCCATGTGTCGTGCCATAAACGATTTCATCGCAAACTCCGATTATTCAGTTCTTTGACATCTGCTCTTTGAAGGGCCAAAATCAATGGGCGGCAGAGTATATTGCACGGTTAACGCTTAGGCACCTTGCATTTTTCCATCGACCAGCGCTTCCTCTGCAATCATCGCCTCAAGCTGGCGGCGAAACCGCAACTGACCTGCATCAATAGGCAGGTCAATATGCGGGCTGGTTTTGTTTGCCATGCCGTTTTGTACCGCATTCAGCACTGCGCGGTCTTCTTCGAATGCGTGCTGCACGTCTTCGCTCATCATCTGCGACAGCGCTTCGTCATCGGGTCGGATATTACGCAACTGGAACCAGTAATAGCGGGTTTTACCAGCCGTGGTTGGCGTCATAAAATTCATGCTATCCATGATGAACGTGTCCGGGTGGAGCGGCCCGTCGGGCCCGCCGGTTCCTGCAGGCGTAAACACCGCGCGGATCAGCGCATGAGACGGATAGCGCACTTCATAATGCTGAAGTCTGTCGCAATTGCCTTTGAAACCAATAACTTTCTTATAAAACGGGGCTGGTTCCACATCCATCATCCAGCGATGCACGATCACGCCATTGTCGGTCTTTTTGATCCGCAGCGGTGTGTCTTTGGTGGCTGCTTGCCCAAAGCTGCCGCCATGTACCCAAGCAACATGTGTCGGATCCAGCAAATTGTCGCACATCAACAGATAGTTGCAGTCCAGCTCCATCGCGGCACCGCGGTTCATGCCCCACTCAGGGTTATCAAAGTTCTCGATCTCGAAAATTTCTTCGGGGTCGGCCAACACCGGATTGCCCATCCAGATCCAGACCAACCCGTATTTCTCATGGGTCGGATAGGCGTGAACCCGTGCCTCTGACGGGATGCGCCCACCGGGGGCCCAAACGCATTGCCCCACACAATCGAAAGTCAGCCCATGGTAGCCGCATTCGACGCTATCACCTTGCAAGCGGCCCATCGACAGCGGCAACTTGCGGTGCGGACATGCAT
>JAPKCR010000211.1 GCA_026421135.1 Sulfitobacter sp.
TCTGCCACCCTTGTTAGTTAGAGGCGCTACAGGGGCTGGGTGTGGGGTTAGATTAACTGTGTAGTGGGCGTTGGAAGCGCTATCTCCCTTCACGCATCAATTTCAAGCTAAACCGTGCCGCTGCTCTCGCTGGGTGGCGTCAATTATTGAGCGCCTGGATTTCGATTGTCCCCATCAATCTGATGCTTGCAATCATTAGTCTGACAGTGCCTCGGTAAGATTTATAAGACTGCGGTCCAGGATTATACGCAAGAGGCGCACCGGAACAAACCAGCACGCCAACACAGATAATTTTCGGCACTTAGTTTATAAAGTGAAGTTCCCGTTGGCCTCTAGTACTCCCGAAAGCCATGCCGCCTGCTCGGTGTGTCTTGTCCGGTCACAAGCGCACTCATATAGGCGGTAAAATGCCTGTAAGTGGCATCTGGCACACTTGGTTGATGGCGTAAGATTGAGTTGATAGCCGATCTTATTGGTTTGATTTGTATAAAATTTGGTGCATACAAGCGACATGGAATTCCTAGTCGTTAGCCATAACACTGCGCTTGTCATCGCATCGATCGTAGTTGCCTTTATCGCAGGCTTCACGGGTTTGACGTTGTCCAAGGATCTTTCCAAGCAAAGCGTTTTGCGACGCAAAGCGTCAATAGCAATGTCAGCTGTCGCTTTGGGCGGTGGTATCTGGTCGATGCATTTCGTGGCAATGCTTGGCATTCAGATGCCCATCCTATTTTATTATGATGCGGCGATAACGCTCGCGTCCGCTTTGCTGGCTATTCTTATTGTGGGGACGGCTTTGCTGTTGCTGCACTTTCGCCAACGGACACCTTTCACCTTGTCTGCGGCAGGCGCGTTGGTTGGATTTGGAATTCTGGCGATGCATTATGTGGGCATGGTCGGTCTGCAATTGTGCCGCGCGGTCTATACACCTTCAGGTATTCTTATGGCCGTGGTGTCTGCTGTATTGCTTTGTATTGCCGCGTTCTGGATTGCGTATGGTCAACGTACAAATCGCAATATTTTGTTTGGAACGTTGTGCTTTGGGGCCGCAGTCAGCGCTGTTCATTTTGTTGCCATGGCTGGGACCAATTTTGTCGTTGTTCCGACTTTGAATGAATTCGGCCCAGTCATGAGTAACAAAACGCTCGCGATGGGCGTTATCTTATCAAGCTTTGTCATCTTTGGCGCTTTCCTCTGGATGGGAGTGACGTTCCTTGATCCGGTCACGCCCCAAGCGGTGGAACCTTCTGTGGTTTTGGCGAGTGCCTACAAGGTGCCCACTTTGTCAGCAACTGTACTTATAGCTTTACGCATTCCTTGCGAACGCAATGGGGTTACGCAATTGATTGATCCCGCTCAGGTCGCGTTTGTGCGCGCCGAAGGCCATTACACCAAGGTTTACACCCTGAAAGAACAACACTTCTGCGCTTGGCCAATCACCGAGGCGTTTAAGCGGCTGGATGGGGCTGGGTTTATCAAAACCCACCGAAGCTATTTGGTGAACCCAAAGCTGGTCGAGCATTTTGAGCGGCTAAAAGACAACGGTATTTGTCGCTTTAGCGACGCCAAGCTGCCCTCTGTTCCGGTCAGCCGCTCGAATTTAAAGCTCGTCCACGACGCATTGGGTCTTTAGGCTTTCGCAGTTCGAGCAGTCTGAGGCGCATTTCGTGCAAAATCGCGATCACTTCGTTGATAAACGCAAGCGCCTGCATCCCGCTTCGTACAATCATTAATTCTTAACTTGATTGCGGAAACGGGAGGCGAAGCAATGATACCAGCAGCGTTTGAGTACTACAGGCCGACAGACATGGCAGGCGTAATCGCCTTGCTTCAAGAACATGGAGATGATGCGCGGGTGATCGCGGGTGGGCACAGTCTGATCCCGATGATGAAGCTGCGGATGGCCGAGGTTCCGCATCTGATTGATTTGCAAGCAATTGAGGGGCTTAACGGGATCACAATTACAGGGGGCACCATTAAGATCGGCGCGATGATTACTCAGCACGAGATCATCAATTCTGC
This sequence comes from Sulfitobacter sp., assembly GCA_026421135.1. Taxonomy (GTDB): domain Bacteria; phylum Pseudomonadota; class Alphaproteobacteria; order Rhodobacterales; family Rhodobacteraceae; genus Sulfitobacter. The sequence goes on from JAPKCR010000211.1 coordinate 2,023, forward strand.
AGAGATGGAAAAGGTCGCCCCAATCATGAAAGAGGCAGCCCTGCAAATTGCAGACCCACAGATCCGTTACATGGGCACCGTGGGTGGCAACGTCGCAAACGGGGATCCTGGCAACGACATGCCTGGCCTGATGCAATGCCTGAACGCACAGTTTCACCTCGTTGGCCCTGACGGGGACCGAGTGGTCGATGCGCGCGATTTCTACGAGGCCGCCTACATGACCGAGCGGGAAGACGAAGAGGTCCTGACTGCTGTGAGCTTTACAGCCCCCGTCGGTGGCTTCGCCTATGAAAAACAAAAGCGCAAAATTGGTGATTACGCCACCGCCGCTGCAGCAGTGCAGATTTCGAAAGAGGGCGACAAAGTCGGTGCGGCCTCAATCGCGATGACCAACCTCAGCGATACACCGGTCTGGTCTGAAGGCGCAGGCGCGGCACTCGTTGGCACAGCCTGCGATGAAGCGGCCGTGAAAGCTGCCGTCACCGCCATGCTGGGTGACATCGATCCAACAGAAGACAACCGCGGCCCTGTCGCATTCAAACGCCACGTCGCTGGTATCGTTCTTGGCCGCGCCATCGCGCGCGCTTGGTCACGGGCATAGAGGAGAAATAAACATGTCAAACAAGATGCACGTCAATCTCAACGTCAACGGCGAAGATCACGAATTCCTCGCTGAACCGCGCGAACTGCTTATCTACGCGTTGCGGGAAAAGCTCAACATCACTGGTCCACACGTCGGCTGTGAAACGTCCCATTGTGGGGCCTGCACGGTCACGATGAACGGCAAGTCTGTGAAATCCTGCACCGTTTTTGTGGCACAAGCCGACGGCGCTCATGTCACTACCATCGAAGGGCTCGGCAACCCAGACGCGCTGCACGTCCTGCAAGAAAACTTCAAAGAACACCACGGTCTTCAGTGCGGTTACTGTACACCGGGCATGATCACGCGCGCAGCTAAGCTGCTGGAAGAAAATCCAAACCCGACCGAAGCAGACGTCCGCTTCGGCATTGCCGGCAACATTTGTCGCTGCACGGGCTACCAAAACATCGTGAAATCAATTCTTTCAGCAGCGTCTGAGATGAATGCAGCCAAGGAGGCGGCGCAATGAAGGACGAAATCACACGCGAAGAACGGGTAGCTGGCCTTAAGGGCATGGGTTGCTCGCGCAAGCGGGTCGAAGATGCACGCTTCACCCAAGGCAAGGGCAACTACGTCGATGACATCAAACTGCCCGGCATGTTGCACGGCGATTTTGTGCGCTCGCCCTATGCCCACGCGCGGGTAAAGTCGATTAACATCGAAGCTGCAATGGCGCTACCTGGTGTCGTCGCGGTTCTGACAGCCAAAGACCTTGAACCGTTGAACCTGCACTGGATGCCCACGCTGGCTGGCGACAAACAGATGGTGTTAGCCGACGGTAAGGTCTTGTTCCAAGGCCAAGAGGTCGCCTTTGTCGTGGCCAACGACCGTTACATCGCGGCCGACGCGGTTGAATTGGTCGAGGTGGATTACGAAGAACTCGAAGTCATCGTCGATCCATTTAAATCCCTGCAATCGGATGTCGTCCTTCGTGAGGATTTAGTGGCCGAAGACGGATCAATCCCCAACGGTGCGCACGGCCCACGCAAGCACCCCAATCACATCTTCACGTGGGAAGCCGGCGAAGAAGAAGCCACCAATCAAGTGATCGACAACGCCGATGTCGTTGCCACTGAAGAAATGTACTATCACCGCACCCACCCTTGCCCGCTTGAGACCTGCGGTTCTGTTGCGTCGATGGACAAAGTGAACGGCAAACTGACCCTTTGGGGCACTTTCCAAGCCCCGCATGTGGTGCGCACGGTTGCATCACTGCTGTCAGGTATTGAAGAGCATAATATCCGTGTCGTTTCCCCTGATATCGGTGGTGGGTTTGGCAACAAAGTTGGCGTTTATCCCGGCTATGTCTGCTCAATCGTAGCATCTATCGTCACAGGCGTTCCTGTAAAATGGGTCGAGGACCGGATGGAAAACCTTATGTCCACTGCCTTCGCCCGCGATTACTGGATGAAGGGTAAGATCAGCGCCACCAAAGAGGGCAAGATCACTGGGCTGCATTGCCACGTCACAGCCGATCACGGCGCGTTTGATGCTTGTGCAGACCCGACCAAGTTCCCCGCGGGTTTCATGAACATCTGTACGGGATCCTATGACATTCCCGTCGCCTATCTTGGCGTTGACGGTGTCTACACCAACAAGGCCCCGGGCGGCGTTTCATACCGGTGTTCATTCCGCGTCACTGAGGCTGTGTATTTCATTGAACGCATGATCGAAGTCCTCGCGATTGAACTCAACATGGACCCCGCAGAGCTGCGCTCGATCAACTTCATCAAGAAAGAGCAGTTTCCATATACGGCTGCCCTTGGTTGGGAATACGACTCCGGCGACTATCAAACCGCGTGGGATAAAGCGTTGTTGGCCGTCGACTACAAAGGCCTACGTGCTGAACAGGCCGAACGGGTCGAGGCCTTCAAGCGCGGCGAAACGCGCAAGGTCATGGGCATCGGTCTGTCCTTCTTCACCGAGATCGTCGGCGCGGGACCTGTCAAGAACTGCGACATCCTTGGAATGGGCATGTTTGACAGCTGCGAAATCCGCATCCACCCAACAGGATCGGCCGTCGCGCGGCTTGGGACGATCAGCCAAGGCCAAGGCCACGCCACGACCTTCGCTCAAATCCTCGCGACCGAGATTGGCCTGTCTGCTGAAAGCATCACGATTGAGGAAGGCGACACCGATACAGCGCCTTACGGTCTGGGTACCTATGGCTCTCGTTCCACTCCAGTTGCGGGTGCAGCAGCAGCTATGGCAGGTCGCAAAATCCGTGCCAAGGCGCAGATGATTGCGGCCTATCTGCTAGAAGTTCACGACAACGACGTGGAGTTCGACGTGGATCGGTTCGTCGTCAAAGGATCGCCTGAGCAGTTCAAGACAATGAAGGAAATCGCTTATGCTGCCTACAATCAGGCCATTCCAGGGCTTGAGCCAGGTCTTGAGGCGGTCAGCTACTACGATCCGCCCAACATGACCTATCCGTTCGGCGCTTATGTCTGCGTCATGGACATCGACGTCGACACCGGTGTTCCAGAAATCCGCCGCTTCTATGCGCTGGATGATTGCGGCACGCGGATCAACCCGATGATCATTGAGGGTCAAATCCATGGTGGCCTGACTGAAGCTCTCGCCGTCGCGTTGGGGCAAGAGATTGCTTATGACGACATGGGCAACGTCAAAACGGCCACGTTGATGGACTTCTTCCTGCCGACAGCTTGGGAAGTGCCAAACTACGAGACCGACTTTACTGTCACACCAAGCCCGCATCACCCGATTGGGGCTAAGGGCGTTGGCGAAAG
>JAPKCR010000212.1 GCA_026421135.1 Sulfitobacter sp.
AGCACGGCTGACATCGCCCCAAGCGCCATTGTGTCGCCATGGGCAAAATTCGAAAACCGCAGGATTCCGTAGACCAGCGTTACCCCAAGCGCGCCAAGCGCCAGTTGCGAGCCGTAGGCGATGCCTGGAACCAGCACATAGTTGGCCAGCGCCACAAGAGCGTTCAATAAATCCATCAGTTGCATGTCCCTAGATAGCTGATGACGAAAGGCCCGTCAGCATAGTGCACGGTGTAGCGCGTTGCGCCGTTTTCGGTGATCGTCATCAGGTGGCGCGCCGCAAAAGTTCCACCCGACAGCGACAATGATTTATCCGAAGTGACGCCCAGCAGTTCGACCGTCTCTGCATCCGTGACCATTTCGGCCTGAACCACCAGATCGTCCGCAGTTAAACCGCCGCCAATTCCTGTGATTTCGGGCGTGAATTCGGTTTCTGTGCAGGGTTCGTTTTCGACGCATTCGGTGACAAAATTGCATTGCAGCTTGATTTCTTGCCGAAAGGGTGCCGTTTCAAGTGTCAGGTTTTCTGCGGGGGCGTCTTCGGCCGCTAACATCGTGGATGTCGTTTCTTGTCCAACGGCGGGGGTCCAAGAGAAAATCGCGAGCGGGATAATCCATCGCATGATCTAGCCCCCCAAGAACGATTTGCGGACTTCGGGATCGTTCAGCAGTTCCTTGCCCGTACCGGTAAACGCGTTGCGGCCTTGCACCAAAACATAGCCTTTGTCCGCAATTTCAAGGGCTTGTCGCGCGTTCTGTTCCACCATCAAGATCGGGATGCCTGTGCGCGCGACTTCGATAATGCGGTCAAACAATTCGTCCATCACGATTGGGCTGACGCCTGCCGTAGGTTCATCCAACATCAAGACTTTGGGCTGGGTCATCAGCGCACGGCCAACGGCGACCTGCTGGCGCTGACCGCCCGACAATTCACCCGCCGCCTGATAGCGCTTTTCCTTGAGGATCGGGAACAGGTCATAGACTTGCGCCATCGTATCCTGAAAATCATCGCGTCGAATAAAGGCACCCATCTCGAGGTTTTCTTCCACCGACATCGATGTGAAAATGTTCGAGGTTTGCGGGACAAAGCCCATGCCTTTGGCCACGCGGTCTTGCGGGGACAGCTTGGTGATATCTTCGCCGTCCAGCCGCACATGGCCTTGACGTACCTCCAGCATTCCGAACACTGCTTTCATCGCGGTGGATTTGCCTGCGCCGTTTGGGCCGACAATCACAGCGATTTCGCCCTTTTCAACGGCGATGGTGCAATCATGCAGAATGTCTGGTCCTTTGCCATAGCCGCCTGTCATGGCCTCGCCGATCAGGAATGGCCCACCGGGGGAGGCATGGCTTTTGCCGCCTTGTTTGACAGGCTGCGCCGTGCCTTGGCCTTTGGTATTGCCGATCGAGAGATCTTTGTTGCCTCGATCACCATATGGGTCGCTCATGTCAGCCTCTTTCAGTCGGTGCCGCTGGTGGGCGGGTCAATAGTATCAGCGCAAGACAGGGGGTCCTCGCAGGTGTCACGCAGCATCATCGCCACGTCAAAGGACATCTTTTCTATGTCCTCAAGTGGTGTTGTGTCAGCCGCATCCAGATAGACCATGATCCGTGCGGGGCCGACCTGTGACAGCATTACCGCGCTCAGGGTGCGATCGCCGTCGATCTCGTCATATTGCAGGTGGCGCAGGGTCAGACCGCGCGGTGTTACGATCTTATCGACCTGCAAAACCTCGACTGGCGCGTTGTCATCAGCGGCGATCCATTGGGTGTAGGTCGCGAATTGTTCCTCGAGGGTGGCCACGCTGTCGGTGATTTCAAAACCGGGCCATTCCTGAGTGAAGTTCAGGATGTAGTCGTCGATATAGCGCGTTGTTCCGTCGCCAATAACGTCCCATTTGGCGGCTTCCCAAGCGGTGCCCCGGTCGCACATCCACACGTCTTCAGACAATTGTGCACAAGCAAGAGACGCCTGCGGCAAAGCTAGGGCGGCGGTCAATGTCAGAAGTGCGATACGATACTTCATGCGGTCTTGTTCTTGAGGCCCGTGCCCAGATAGGCCTCGATCACATGTTCGTTGGCTTTAATCTCGGCAAGGGTGCCTTGCGCCAGTACCTTGCCTTCGGCCATGCAGATCACAGGGTCACAGAGGCGGCCAATGAAATCCATGTCGTGTTCGATAACAACAAAGGTATAGCCGCGTTCCTGATTTAGACGGATGATCGCATCGCCGATGGTGTTCAATAGCGTGCGGTTCACGCCTGCGCCGACCTCGTCCAGAAAAACGATTTTGGCGTCGACCATCATGGTGCGGCCAAGTTCCAGCAGTTTTTTCTGTCCACCCGAGATTTGACCGGCCTTTTGGTCCGCCAGATGTTCGACAGTCAGAAACTCAAGCACTTCGTCGGCCTTGGCACGCAGGGCGCGTTCCTGATCAGCGATGCGCTTGCGACCGAACCAGGTATTCCACAGCGTTTCGCCCAATTGATTGCCGGGCACCATCATCAGGTTTTCGCGGCAGGTCATCGAGGAAAACTCATGTGCGATCTGAAAAGTACGCAACAGCCCTTTGTGGAACAATTCATGGGGAGGCAGACCGGTGATGTCTTGGCCATCCATCAAGACACGGCCTGATGTTGGTTTAAGAACGCCTGCGATCACATTGAAAAGAGTGGTTTTTCCTGCGCCATTGGGGCCGATCAATCCGGTGATTGTGCCTTTTCCAATGGTCAGGCTGGCCCCGTCGACGGCATGAAAGCCACCGAAGTGTTTGTGTACATCGTCAACGACGATCATATGATTATCCCTGTGTCCGCGTCGTAGATGCGCGGTTATCTTTTGAAAACAGCAGCCCGGTTGCCCGGACTGCTGCAATTTTCATCGTCGTACGACTTACTTGAAACCAATGGTTTCGATGACGCCGTCTTTGACTTCGATCATGCGGTATGTGCCAGCGGATTCACCCGCCCCGATCAGCTCGACTGCGGATGCGCCGACATAGTCGATGTCCGTGCCAGCAGCGATCAGCTCAAGCGCTTTAGCCAGTTCGCCAGGATAGATCTTTTCACCCGGTGCGTTGGCAACTTCGAGGACCTTGGGCCCGTAAACCGCTGGATCAGTGGAATCTGCCGCTTGCATTGCCAGCATGAACAGCGCTGCTGCGTCATAGGAGTCAGGTGTGTAAGGCGATGTCCCGTTCAAGCCGGCGTCTTCGGCCATCTTGGTGAAAATCTCGATGCCTTGACCTTCGGAACCCGCGATTTGACCGTAGGAGCCGTTCAAATCATCGCCGATACGACCTGGCAATGTGTCACCGATCATACCACCAGGCAGACCGAATGTGTCGAAAGCACCTGTATCCAGTGCTGCGTTGATGATGCCTGGACCGCCTTGGTCAAGGTAACCCGCAACAACAAGGATGTCACCACCGGCAGAAGCCAGTGCGCCAACTTCGGCAGAGTAATCCGCTTTGCCATCTTCGTGCGCTGCAACGATGGTGACTTCACCGCCGATTGCCTCGAACGATGTTTGGATCGCGTCCGCAAGACCCTTGCCGTAGTCGTTGTTGGTATAGGTCAGGGCGATGGATTTCACGCCACGTTCCTGCAGGATTTCTGCCATGACTTCACCTTCACGCGCATCCGAAGGGGACGTGCGGAAGAACAGGCCGTTGTCGTCCATGGTGGACAGACCGGGTGATGTGGCGGATGGCGAAATCATGACCATGCCGTTTGGGATGGCGACGTTTTGCAAAACCGCACCAGTTACGCCGGAGCAATCTGCACCGATCAGACCGTTGATGCCTTCGGCGATCAAACGTTCAGCACCGGCCACGGCCAGCGCGTTATCAATACAACCCGAATCTGCACGCAGGGGCGTTACAGTTGCGCCGCCCATCAGTTTGCCGCTGTCGGTGACTTCTTTCATGGCCATCTCTGCGCCGGAAGCCATTGGACCGGTCAGCGATTCAATCGGTCCGGTAAAGCCAAATACAATACCCAGTTTAACTTCTTTTGAGTGCGCGTCCGCATAAGCATTCGTCGCAAGCAGTGCCGCAGCCGTTGTGGCCATAAGCATCTTTTTCATGGTCGTCTCCCGTGTTGGAACTTTGTGTTCAAACCGGAGCCTATGCGGGGATATTGGAAAAGAAAAGTGTAATCGGGCGATCACGATAGGTCATCTTGGGGTGATTTATCGGAAAAAGGTTCTACCATCTTGGAATGCACCCATCAGGAGAGTTCGAATGTTCCGATCCGTTTTGTTTGCGTTTTCGCTTTGTCTTTCAGCGGTGCAGCTTTGCGCGCAAAATTTCAATATTGAACAAACTATTGCAGGGTTGGACACGCCATGGGCGATTGCTGTTTTGCCAGACGGTACGGTATTGGTGACCGAGATTGACGGGCGTCTGCTGCGGTTTTCCAATGGGGCTTTGATGCAGATATCGGGCACGCCGTCGGTCGCAGACAGCGGGCAGGGCGGTCTCTTGGATATTACCCTGGCGCGTGATTTTGCCACCAGTCGGACATTGTTCCTAACCTATGCCAAACCGATGCGCGGCGGGGCTGGCACCGCTTTGGCCACTGCCGAACTTTCAGCGGATGGCTTACGTCTTGAGAACATGCGCGATTTGTTTGTCATGTCGGCTGGTTCGAGGGCGGGCCGGCACTTTGGGTCCCGCGTGGTCGAAGGGGTGGATGGCACTTTATTCATGACCATCGGGGATCGGGGGGACGACATGAAGGCCCAAGATCGCAGCGTTCACAACGGATCGGTCATTCGTGTGAACCGGGATGGATCGGTGCCTGACGACAATCCGTTTATCGGCCAACCTGACATACTTCCCGAAATCTGGTCGTACGGGCATCGCAACCCGCAAGGGGCTGCGTTGGATTTGGACGGGACGCTGTGGGTGTCCGAACATGGCGCACGCGGCGGGGACGAGGTGAACAAGATCAAGAAAGGTGCGAACTTTGGCTGGCCGGTGATTTCCTATGGTCGCCATTATTCGGGTCGTAAGATCGGCGAAGGCACATCAAAGCCGGGGATGGAGCAACCTGCATTCTATTGGGATCCCTCAATCGCTCCGTCTGGTTTGCTGATATATTCAGGCAAGATGTTCCCGAACTGGCGCGGCGATATGTTCGTAGGGTCGCTGAAATTTGACTATATCGCACGTCTAGAGGGCGATCCGTTGCGTGAGGTCGAACAGATTAAAACAGAACAGACCATCCGCGTGCGCGATATTATCGAGGCACCGGACGGATCGATCTGGTTTATATCCGTGGGCAATGGTGGAGTGTATCGGATATTTGCGGATTAGGTAGGCAAGTTTCGAGATGAATACTGGCAACGTTCAAGTGTGGACTTAATGACGGCTAAGAGCCCAAACTGCTTACTGCTTCGGGTCGCC
>JAPKCR010000213.1 GCA_026421135.1 Sulfitobacter sp.
CCAAAGCCATGAAAGCTGCGTTGACACCCGGCCGCGCAGGCAAGGTGATGATCCGCGGTTAATCTAGCTACGCCACAAAGATGAAAAGCCCGGTTTTTGAGATCATCAAAGGCCGGGCTTTTTACGTGGTGATTGGCGCGTCCGCCTAAAACGGTAGGCCGATGTAATTTTCAGCCAGATCCCGCCGCGCGGTTTCGCTTTGGGACAGGTGGCTTAGGGTCGCTTTGCGCATTCGCGCAGCAAAACTGTCTTCGCCATCAAACTGGTGCAGCATTGTCGTCATTTGCCAGCTAAAGCGCATGGCCTTCCAGATACGTGCCAGCGCGCGCTCGGCATAGGCGTCGATTCCAGTCTGGTCGCTCTTTTTCAACGCTGCAATCAACGCGGCATGCAAATAGTACACATCCGACACCGCCAAGTTCAGCCCCTTGGCCCCCGTGGGCGGCACGATATGCGCGGAATCGCCTACCAAAAACAGGTTGCCCCAACGCAAAGGTTCGCTGACGAACGACCGCAGCGGCGCAATTGATTTTTCGATCGAAGGTCCTGTCACCAAGGCATCTGCGGTTTCCTTGGGCAGGCGCATTTTTAAGGCCTCCCAAAAGCGATCATCGCTCCAGTCCTCGACCTTATCGGTCAACGGCACCTGCACATAATAGCGCGACAGCCGTTCATTCCGCATCGACGCCAGCGCAAAACCGTGGCGCGAATTGGCATAGATCAGTTCATGATTGGCAGGCGGTGTGCGCGACAGGACGCCAAGCCAGCCAAAAGGGTACACCCGTTCGAATTCGTCGCGTTTGTCGGCAGGGATTGTCTGGCGGCTGACGCCATGAAATCCATCACAGCCCGCAACATAACGGCAATCAACGCGCTGGCGCGCTCCATCCAGTGTGTATTCGACATAGGGCGCGTCGGATGTGACGTCATTAATCACCACATCTTCGACGTTATGGATGATGCGTGTGCCCATTGCGTCTTGGGCATCGTATAGATCGGCAGTCACCTCGGTCTGGCCATAGACCATCACCTTTTTGCCGGTCAGTTCATGAAAATTGATCCGCACCATCAGATCATCGTCTGTCAGATAACACCCTTCGTGGGGGATGCCCTCGCGGTCCATCCGGTCACCGACCCCGGCCTCGCGCAACAATTGCACCGTGCCGCTTTCCAAGACCCCTGCCCGAATGCGGTCCAAAACCCGCTTTCGCGATGTCCGTTCCAGAATGACGGTGTCTACGCCTGCACGGTTAAGCAATTGCGACAAAAGCAAGCCCGACGGCCCGCCCCCAATGATGACGACTTCAGCTTTCATGACGCGCGGATCCCCAGAGATTGCGACTGCGAAAGTAGGGCGCTATGGGCCATGCGTGAATGGACCAACTGCACAATCACTGGTACTATGCGTGCATGGCCAAAATCCAACATATCCCTGAATACATGCTTTATGGTGAAACAGACCCTTTCCCTGATGTGGTACATTGCGAACATATCAAGGACCGCGCACCGGATCATGGATGGCGCATTGCACCCCATCGCCACGCGCAATTGGCACAAGTATTTCTCATCGAAACGGGCAGCGCCAAGGCGGTCGTTGACGGGCAGGATTTTCAACTATCCGGCAACCAGCTTTTCTTTATTCCCGCTCAGGCCGCTCACAGCTTTTCCTTTGCACCGAATACCCAAGGGATGGTGCAGTCGTTTCCGATGGCAGTCTTGCGCAGCATCGCGCCCGCGAATGATGACGTTGCGCGCGGCTTGTCGCTGCCCTTTGTCGCGACGCCGAACGCAGATCTGCTGACTGTTATGGCATTGCTTGACGCGACATTGGCCGATGGCGGGCTTTACCGGATGCAAACAGCAGTCGGATTGGCGCATTCAGTTCTGTCACTGACCGCGGCGTTAAACCCAACCCCCCAAGGCGAAGACGGTACCGGACCAGACAGCAGGCTTGCCCAGTTTGACCAGCTAATCTCTAAAAACCAAACTGCTGGGTGGCGCGTAGGGGACTATGCTGCGGAAATGGGATTAAGCACCGGACATCTAAGCCGTCTGTGCCGGGCCGCCAAAGGTTTATCCGCCTCGGCCTATATCGAAGCGTATACCATCCAAGAGGCTTGTCGCTTATTGGCCTTTACCCAGCTTTCCGTGGCCGAAGTGGGTTACCGGTTAGGCTTTGCCGATCCGTCCTATTTCTCTCGGCGGTTTCGGACAATTCAAGGGCAGACACCATCGGCCTATCGGCAGCGATTTGTGAGCCAGCCCTAGCTTAGGTGCCCTTCACTAGGGCCGCGTCCACAATGTCGCGTCTCACCAGATGCCGGATTCGTGGCACTCCGGCGTGACTTTTAGCTTTGGCGACCGGCCACGCATCGCGATTCGTGAGGATGCGTCGATCAATCGGACCGCCGTGGCGCGGATGCAGGAACGCCGTCCGATCTGGACTGCATCTTGAACGAATGATGGAAGATGACCTCTCAGCACCCTTCCGATCCGAACTGGGCAGCACCAATTTGACTGCCTTCGAGGTGGCGGCGAACGCGTTAGTCCCTCGCTTGGGTGGTGTCGTGATAACCAAGCCAGACATCCTGATCATCAATAAAAACAGAACTTGCGCAGCGTTGGACGTGATGGAACGCGATGCGAGACATATGTGGAGCGACCACCCATTCACCTATGCCGCAATGAAATCTGAGAGAGACGTTGCCAATGGTCTGGGCCTGTTCGTCTTGCTTGGCACATTACAATTTGTTCCATTCGATTAACAATTTGTAACAAAAGCGGCGGATTCCTGCCGTTGGTTAACGGATTGCTTTGTTTTTCCCACAAAATCGTCAAAGGTCTGCCGAGCTTTGCGGGGACGGTAAAGCAAGGGTAAATAACGATTGAGGGCAGTAAATGAGCGTGAAACACGCCTTGGCGACTAAAATTGGCATTCCATTTCTTTTTGTAGGTATGCTTTTCGCTGCTGGATGCGCGCGCGCACCGGCAGAACTTCAGACAATTTCGTCGGCGGGTATTAACCCTGACCTGCACGCAATGGCCATTCAGGAAGTGCGTGTTTTGCAGTCAAAAGGGGCCCGCGTTTGGTGCGTACCTTTTGCGCGCAACGCCAGTGGCGTGAAAATTCGCGGCAATGCGAACACTTGGTGGAACCAGGCAAACGGACAATATGCGCGCGGCAAAAAACCTTCGGTTGGCGCGGTTATGGCGTTCAAAGCAACCAATCGTAATCCGATGGGTCATGTTGCTGTGGTGTCCAAGGTGATTTCCCCTCGCGAAGTTCTGGTCGACCACGCCAATTGGAAGCGCAACAAGATCTCCCTCCATATGAGCGTGATCGACGTGTCTGCGGGCAACGATTGGTCTGATGTTCGTCTGGAGAGCCAATCTGACACTTACGGCAGCGTTTATCCGATCAATGGCTTCATCTATCCCGACAGCACACTGCACCGCACAGCCCCTGTCGCGCCCAAGCCGGTCTTTGCTTTCTTGAGCGCGCCTACCAAATCCTAATGAAAATCACGTGACTTGGGTATCACCCGCACATCGCGCGGGTGTTGCCTGGGCGCGACTTGGCCCGGAATTGGATGGGTCGGATGGTCGCCCCGCACAGTCGTTGATGGTACAGGCTCAAGGCTAAGCCTTTCCAGCCGGTCGGTCCGGTTCTCAAGCCGATCTGCCACCACATGGATCACCCGCCCGTCCGTTTGCATCCGCCCGTGCACCACCAGCAACCGCGCTGACATGATCACCGGACGGTAATGTTCGAACAGCTTGGGCCAAATCACCAGATTGGCGACGCCTGTTTCATCTTCCAAAGTGATAAAGCACACGCCCTTGGCACTGCCCGGTTTCTGGCGCACCAGAACCAGACCCGCCAAAGACACGCGGCGGCCATGGTCCAACATCGGTAATTGATCGGCGCTGATGTACCCTTGCTTGCGCAGGCTGGCGCGGAAAAAGCTAATCGGGTGCGCCTTGAGCGAAAGTCGTAGCGTCTGGTAATCCGCCACCACCTGTTCGGCCTGTGGCATGACGGGCAGCAGCACTGCCGGTTCGGCCCCTTCGTCCACCGCATCCGCATGGGTGAAAATCGGCAGATCGGGCGCGTCTTTCAATGCTTGCGCCTGCCACAGTGCCTGACGTCGGTCTATGCCCATGTTGCGCATCGCGTCGGCCTCCGCCAGCCGCCGGATCTGGCCCCGGTCCAGCCGTGCACGGGTTTTCAGGTCGGCAACATCCGCATAGGGACTGTCACGGGCTGCCATAATCCGGGCCGCCGCGTCCTCTCGCATGCCGTCGATCTGGCGCAGTCCCAGCCGCAAGGCAAAGCCGTCCGCGGATGGCTCAAGCGTGCAATTCCAATCCGAGAAATCCACATCAACGCCGCGCACTTCGACCCCGTGTTCACGGGCATCGCGCACAATCTGGGCTGGCGCGTAGAACCCCATCGGCTGACTGTTCAGCAGCGCACAGGCAAAGGCCGCCGGGTAATGGCATTTCATCCAGCTTGAGACATAGACCAACTTGGCAAAGCTGGCCGCGTGGCTTTCGGGGAAACCATATTCGCCGAACCCCTTGATCTGATCGAAACAGCGCTGCGCAAATTCAGGGTCATAGCCACGGTCTGTCATCCGCCCCACCATTTTGGTTTGCAGCGTTTCAATTGTGCCGCGCGACCGGAAGGTTGCCATCGCCTTGCGCAATTCATTCGCTTCCTTGGGCGAGAATTTCGCCGCATCAATCGCGATCTTCATCGCCTGTTCCTGAAAGATCGGCACGCCCAAGGTGCGCCCCAGAATTTTTAACAGCTCGTCTTGTGGATGTTCCGGCCCCGGCGCGGGATAACTGACACCTTCCTGCCGTTGTCTGCGCCGCAAAAATGGATGCACCATATCGCCCTGAATGGGACCGGGGCGCACGATGGCAACCTCGATCACCAGATCATAGAAGACACGCGGGCGCAGCTTGGGCAGCATCGCCATCTGCGCCCGGCTTTCCACCTGAAATACCCCCAGACTGTCGCCGGCGCACAGCATGTCATAGGTCGCTTCGTCATCTGGCGGGACCGTCGCCAGCTCCTTGTCATCGTTGTAATGCGCCCGCATCAGGTCAAAGCATTTGGCGATACACGTCAGCATCCCAAGCGCCAGAATATCCACCTTAAAGATGCCAAGCGCGTCGATGTCATCCTTGTCCCATTCGATGAAGCTACGTTCGGGCATGGCACCGTTGCCTATCGGCACCATCTCGGTCAGGGGCCGTTCAGTCAGGATAAACCCGCCGACATGCTGGCTTAGGTGGCGCGGCATCCCCGTCATCTCACGCGCCAACATCAAGACACGGCGCAGGTAGGGATCAGACAGGTCCATCCCTGCTTCTTTGACACGGTCATCGCCAACCGAC
>JAPKCR010000214.1 GCA_026421135.1 Sulfitobacter sp.
GCGTCTGTGACTGCGACCGTGGCCATGATGCTCTCCTGCACAAGGAATGATTAGAGTGGGAACCTATGTAGCCGCCGTGCCTTCGTCAAGATCGACAGCGCCGGACAAGGCAATTGTGATCAGATCATCAGGCAGTTCCATCAAGGTTGCGTTGCGCGTCCATAATATTGCCGTGCGAATTCGGTGATTTGGAAACACCTGTGCAAGACTGGCAGAATAAGCGCCCATCTGCCGCAATATCCCGTCGGGGCAGGCGGCAGCCGCCGTCGGCACAACGCGGTTCGTCTTGTAGTCAATTGCCAACACATCGGTATCTGACACTAGCAACCGATCAATCGTGCCGTGAATACGCCCAAGCGGGATACTGGCAGTGATTGGCACTTCGACCAAGGCGTCAGGCGCAAATATGTGCCCAATTTCAGTATTGCTCATCACATCGACGGCCTCTTGCAAGGCGCGATTGGCGGTTGCTGGATCATACCCATCGCTGATGCTGTGCAAGAGGTCATTCCAAGCGCCGCTTTGCATCGCGGGCATGGTTTCAAGCAGCTTGTGGACAAGGTTTCCGTAAGATTTTGCGTCGGCTTCGGTCATTCCATCCTCTCCAGCCAGCGCTTTGGCAGCGCCTAGGTTTGAAGGGGAAATTGTTTCTAGTCGCTGGGGGATTTCCACGATTTTGCTTCGAAAAACAGGCTCTAACACTAGGGAAGGTCGTGTATCGGCCTTGAGATCCCGTATGGGCAACCCATCCCAGTCACCATTTTGAAATCGCAGTTTTCCGCTTTCTCCGACAGGCAAGGCACCCGCTTGACCCATCGCAGCGCCGATCATTTGGTACCAACTGCTGTCATCCTTTGGCAGGTCACCGGCGGCAGCCACAATCAGCCATTTTTCGGCCCGCGTCATTGCCACGTAAAGCAATCTTAAACGTTCGTCGCGTTCTTTGTCTTTGCGCGCCTCTAGCGCATCGCGCATCGCATTTGGCATGTCGGGATCGGACATCTTCCAGACGGGCGTGTCGCCCATTTTGATAATCTCGTTGCGGATAACCAGATTGCGCTTGCCTGTATCCGGCAGGATGACAATAGGTGCCTCAAGCCCCTTGGCACCGTGTACAGTCATCACCCTGATCTGGTCCGACGCATTGTCAATCTGGCGCTTTATCTCAAGGTCGTCGGTTTGCATCCATACCAAAAAGCCTGTCAGGCTCGGGATCGCGCCCCGCTCGTAAGACAACGCTTGGGCAAGCATAGCGTTTATACCGTCCTCGGCTTCTGGCCCCAACCGTGCCAGCAATTTCTGCCGACCATTATGTCGGGTCAGGATACGTTCGATCAGATCATAGGGCCGCAGAAAATCAACTTTTTCGCGTAAGTCGCGCAGGATCTCGACAGTCTTTTGGTGATCAGCGTTGTCGCGCAGGGCCTGCCAAAGGTGGTCCTCGGTCCGGTAATGCGACAGCGTGAACAGCATTTGTTCTGTCCACCCAAACAAGGGGGATTTCAGCGCCGTCGCCAGTGAAAGGCTGTCCTCGGGTGTGGCAAGGAACGATAATAGCGCCGCCAGATCTTTGACTGCAAGTTCAGCACCGACCTTCAGGCGATCAGCGCCCGCAATGGGCAAACCGGCGGTCTTGCAGGCGCGAATTATCTCGGCGAACAGGGCGCTGCGGCGTTGGACAAGGATCAGAAAATCACCTGCGCGAATGCGTCTGCGTTCGAACCCGCCGGGAACATCAGCATCGACTGGAATATAATGCTCGTCGTGGATCAGGATTTTGATCTGCGCCGCAATTTTCTCTGCCAGAATGACAGTGTGATGGTGACCCGACTGCTGGTCGACCGGATCGGACCACTCGCGATCATCCGGCTCTTCTGATTTTTCTACCAGGGGCCACAAATCAACGCGGCCGGGCAGGGCGGATTTGAACGCTATATGCTTGCCGTCTGCCGCAAACCCAGCACTGGCATGGGGCACAAAGCTCGTGTCCACCAGCTGCAAAATCGCTGAAGATGACCGGAACGAATAATCCAGGCTACGCCGTTGGAAAATCTGGCCGGCATCGGTGATCTTTCTCTCGAACAGAGTTTGTTTGTGATCAAACTCGCGCGGGTCAGCACCTTGGAACGAATAGATTGACTGCTTTTTGTCGCCCACTACGAACAGGGTGCGCGCATCGTCTTCGCGGGCACCGTCACCGCTGTAAAATTCGTCTGTAAGCCTTTCGATCACATCCCACTGGCGCGGGCTGGTGTCCTGCGCCTCGTCCACCAGAATATGGTCGATGCCGCCATCAATCCGGTACAGAACCCATGCGGCGACGGCGGGGTTGGTCAGCAACGCCCGTGCTTTCAAAATCAGGTCATCAAAATCCAGCCAACCACGTTTCTGTTTTTCCAGCGCATATCGTTTAAGGAAGGCATGCGCGAACTGATGCAGGACGAACGTCTTTTGCGCGGCCTTCAATGAAAGTCGCGCATTGCGGGCACTTTCAACCCGCGCCATCAGATCGTCAATTTGCGGCATAAGATGCGATAAGATTTTTTGCGTTGCCTTCGTAGGCACACTGCCAATTTTCGCACTAAAGGGGGATGCCGCAGACCCGCCGGTCAGAAAGATGCCCTCAAGAACGGGCAAGGCGGTTATGTCCAATGCGCCAACCGACAGTAGCTTGTCAGCGTTTTTCTGATCCGTGACGCTCTTGTCTTTCATGGCGGTGATCATCTCGTCGATGATGCTGGCCTCTGACCCAAGGAAAACTGAAGCGACGATGCTTTCTTCGGTCAGTTCGGGGGGTTGATCAAATAGCGCCAGTACATCACCCCACGCCAGTGGCGTTCCAAAACCTTCGCGTTCGCCGACAATAGCGCTGGTCAGCTTGCTGAAATCTTCACCTGTATAGTGGCGGGCTAAGGCAATAACTTGCTGCCCATCATGCCCATCGACCATTTTATCGACAATCTCGGCCCGCAAAAGATCAGCAGCGCGGTCTTCGATTTCGGTAAACTGCGGACTTACCGCGGCCTCTAGTGGAAAGCGCCGCAGCAAAGACGCGCAAAACGAGTGGATCGTTTGAATTTTTAACCCACCGGGTGTCTCAATCGCGCGCGCAAATAGCGTGCGCGCCATCCGCAGTTTCTCAGGGGTAAATGCGTCTGTCACACCCAATTCAGCCAAGGATTCGCGCAACTCGTTGTCCTTTAGCATCGCCCAAGCGCCCAAGCGTTTAAACAACCGGTTCTGCATCTCTGATGCGGCAGCTTTGGTATAGGTGAGGCACAAGATGTGCTGCGGCTCTACTTCGTTTAACAGCAGGCGCGCCACACGGTCGGTCAGTACCCGTGTCTTGCCGGACCCAGCATTCGCACCCAACCAAGTCGATGCATCGGGCCGGGCGGCATCAATCTGCGCGCGCGTTGCATCGTCAAATTTCGTGGTCATGTCAGATCCTCCGGCACGGGGTCGTTCGTGCCGTCCCATTCGCCAAAACGGGCAAGTTGATCGTAATCGCCTGCGAAGTCGGTGGTTTTAACCATACGGCGGGATGTGAACCCCTGATCATCCGACAGATAGTTGGTCATCAGCGCATGCAGCTTGGCCAGAACCTCGTGCGGGGGCTCTTCTTCAAGCGGTGCGGAAAGTTCGACAGGGTTGCTGCCCAGCCCGATATAGGCCGCATTGGCAACATGGGCGGCACCAATCTGCTTGAAACCGCCTTCCTCGACCATCGCAGCCTCAAGGAGCAGTTGTTTATCAAAAGCTTTTTGTTCTGACTTGCTAGGCGGCGAACCAGTCTTGTAATCATAAATCAAGATGTCGCCATCATCGGTCCGGTCAATCCGGTCGGCAAAACCAGTCAAGGTAAAGCCGAGATCGGCAAAGCTGTGGCTGCCCTTTGCGGCTTTTTCAAACGCGGCGGGGCTGGAATAGCTTTGTCGTTTGATTTCATTTTCCACAAACCAATCCGCTATGCGCTCGATTTTGGTTAACCACATGACGCGGGCAGCAGGCCAAGGGGCTTCTGCCTCCAGAACTTGGGTAGCGGTTTCGAGCAAATGCGCTTTCGTCAGGGTTGCAGGGTTTGCGGATACCGATTTGATGAATTTCTCCATGATCTCGTGCACAATGATGCCGCGCACGGGCGCGTCAGGTGATTGTACCAGTGGGTTTAGGGCACGCAGTTTCAAGCTGTGTTTGGCATAAACCGCATAGGGGTCACGGATAAGACGTTTGATTTCAGTCACTGACAGCGCATGTGGCCGTGCAGCCCGTGGCGGCCGTGGCGAGGGGCGGGTTGCGGGGGGAACGCGGGTGACGGCTTCCAAGGCGCGGGCCTGCTCAAGCCAATGATCGCCGCGCTTTATCATTGCAGTCCACGCAGCTTTACCGCCCTGTTCTGGTAATCCGTTTAGCAAGTTCCCCAATCGGTTCAGCCATCGCGATGGTACGGTTTCGGCCTCGTCTGACCTTATGGCACGGGTCAGGCACACGTCGGGGGCAGCGATGGACTGCTGGTAGTCATGTGCAGACAGACCTATGCGCCGTTCAGGCAGCAACAAACCGGCCTTCAGCCGCATTTGGCGGTTAAGCCAAGGATCTGGCGGCGGGGCTTCGGGCCATGTGCTGTCATTCAGCCCCCCCATGATGATCAGATCGGCACCTTGCACGCGGGCCTCCATCGTGCCCCAGATCATCACATGGGGGTGGGGTGCATCCCTTTCCCTGACTTCACCATTTTGCAACAACGCGCTCAGTAACTCTGCATAATCCGATGCGGACATGTCGCCGCCGTACTGGGCGTTATCAGCCAGATCGGTCATCACCTTGTCGGCTTCTTCGCCCGCTGTTTGCTGCCACAACCTGCTTTCCGATGTCGGATTTGATCCGTCTGCTATGGCTTTTGCTTGGTTCAGATGTTGTGTCACCCATGTTTCAAGCGGCAGGTCATCGGGCCCTTCAAGATCGGTAAAGCTCTCACCGACCCAGGTTGCCCATGCGTCCATCTGATCGGGCTGTTTTGACCGAGCTACCGATTTGCGTGCCAACCGCAGAATGCCTTGGGCGTCAGGATAGGGCAAACCGTCACGGCGCAGCTGCAATTCCAACCGTTGAGTGTTGAGCTGATGTAGGTTCCGGTCTCCGCCGCTGTGGGTCAGCGGATGCTTCAGAATGGTCAGCAGCGCCTCTGAATCCAGCTTGCGCAGAAACAGATCGGCAATGTGACGCAGAAATCGACCGGGGGGCGATAGGTGCAGGGGCGATCCGGCGCTGTCATCAGGCAGGATATTCCATCGGTCCAACGCGGACGTCACCTGCCGCGAGAGCATCCGGTCTGGTGTGATCAACGCTGCGGTCTGCCCTTCTTCCACTGCTTGCCGAAG
>JAPKCR010000215.1 GCA_026421135.1 Sulfitobacter sp.
AGGTCTTCCAGTTCTTCACGCATCCACTGCATGCCCATGCGTCCGGCAAGCGGTGCATAGATATCCATAGTTTCGCGGGCTTTTTGGCCTTGCTTATCGGGGCGCATCGACTTGATCGTGCGCATATTGTGCAAGCGGTCGGCCAGCTTGACCAAAATCACCCGAAGGTCCTTGGACATCGCCATAAACAGCTTGCGGAAATTCTCGGCCTGTTTGGTTTCAGTCGAATTAAGCTGCAGATTTGTCAGCTTGGTGACGCCATCCACTAATTCTGCAACATCAACGCCAAATCTGTTTTCCACCTCGGCATAAGACGCCTTGGTGTCCTCGATCGTGTCGTGCAGCAATGCAGTAATGATCGTGGCATCATCCAGTTGCTGTTCAGTCAGGATCGCTGCAACAGAAACGGGGTGTGTGAAATAGGGCTCGCCTGAATGGCGATACTGCCCTTCATGCATCTTCTTGCCATAGTCATAGGCAAGACGGATATGTTCTTCGTTGGATTTAGGGTTATAGGCGCGAACAAGCGCGACAAGATCGTCAGCCGTAATGTCGGCGGTGTTCATGCCTGTTCTGCCTCATTGCCCCGAAGGGCGCGGGTCTTAGCCCTGCCCTTGCGCTGCCATAAGCTGCCGCAGCAACATCTCTTCGGACATGCTGTCTTCTTCCGGCTTGTCCTGTTCTGCTCCCATAAGCAACGCCATTGCGTCCTCTTCGGGCTCATCAACTTCGATCTGGTTCTGATTGCTTTCAATCAGACGCTCGCGCAGATCATCGGCAGACTGCGTCTCATCCGCGATTTCGCGCAGGGAAACGACGGGGTTTTTGTCATTGTCGCGGTCAACTGTAACAGGCGAACCTGCTGCAATTTCACGGGCACGGTGCGCTGCAAGCATAACAAGCTCGAACCGGTTTGGAACTTTGTCCACACAATCTTCAACGGTGACGCGGGCCATAGGATGCTCCAATCATGAATGCTGCAAGAAGCCGTCTATTTAGAAGCCCTTTGCGAGATTTACAAGGGCTTATTCAGACGGTCTAACATCGTCCCTATCCTGTTGCGGCAGGTCATTCAACATCTGCAAAACGGTCTTTTTCAATATAGGATGAAGCCAGTCCGGCGCAATTTCAGCCATAGGAACCAGAACGAACGCCCTGTCTTGTAGTCGAGGATGCGGGAGAATCAGCTGTTCCGGTGTCTGGCGCATTTGTTCTTTCAGCGACAACGTGCGCCAGTGATTCTGTGTTGCGACGTCAGGATGAACCGTGTCTCCAACCGCTAAAAGATCCAGATCGACAGTCCGCGCCCCCCACCGAACAGTGCGTTCGCGTCCAAGACTGGCTTCGATCTCGTGCAATATCTGTAAAATTTTCGCGCACGGCAAACTTGACTCAAATACAACCACAGCATTAGTGTAATCTGTCCCTGATCCCGCGGGGAAAGCAGGATTAATATACAACCTGCTTGTTGCTTGAATTCTAAGTCCTTTATTTTCTATCATTTGCATCGCGCGCGTGACAGTCGCACCGGGACCGCCCGCAACCGATGATTGATTACTTCCTAAGGCCACCAGTACAGCTTTTTGCTGCTCAGCCTTGGTCGTCTCAGATTTACGGTTGTTTCTCACTTGCGACCTCGTCAAAATTGATTAGGGGTTCCCTAAGGGTAAGATTTTTTAGTTGAATTTTTCAGTTATAAGAACTGTATTCCGTGGCATAGTGCGTCAAAATTTATTTTAATAAGCGAATTAATAAGGTCCTCAGATGTTTTATAAAGACGAGCGATTAGCACTATTTATAGATGGGTCGAACCTTTACGCGGCCGCGAAAAGCCTTGGCTTCGATATCGACTATAAACTACTGCGAACAGAATTCATGCGCCGCGGCAAGCTGCTGCGCGCCTTCTATTACACAGCGTTACTTGAAAACGAAGAATACTCGCCCATTCGCCCGCTAGTCGACTGGCTGAACTACAATGGCTTTACGATGGTGACCAAGCCCGCCAAAGAATACACGGACAGCATGGGCCGCCGCAAAGTCAAAGGCAACATGGACATTGAACTGGCGGTTGATGCCATGGAACTAGCACCCCATCTGGACCATATCGTGATCTTTTCCGGCGACGGTGATTTCCGTCCGCTGGTCGAAAGCCTGCAACGTCAAGGTGTGCGTGTATCAGTTGTTAGTACGATCCGCAGCCAGCCCCCCATGATCTCGGACGATCTGCGCCGCCAAGTGGATAACTTTATCGAATTGGAAGACCTGCGTGACGTGATCGGTCGCCCACCACGCGCACCCAACGACGAGTGATCGCCGCGAAAAAAACCCGCGGCACCTGCAAAGCAGGCGAAGCGGGCGATCATACTGAAATTATTTTTATGCAGTTTGAAATTAACACTGCATTAACTTCATAACATATTTTGCGATTCGTTTGACCCCTTTTTTTGGGGGAAAATAGAATGACTAGCAAACAGCCCCCATCATCAGACGTCATGCCGCCATAATAGATTGGCCGTTTGAACTGCCATCTCTGCTGGTCTGGACCATTGCGCCCTCAACACTTATCTAGACAGCAAGCCAAGGAGCCAGACATGTCAAAAGCCCCCCTGACCCTTTATCTTGCTGCCCCGCGCGGATTTTGCGCAGGCGTAGATCGCGCCATTAAGATCGTCGAAATGGCGCTCGATAAATGGGGGGCACCAGTCTATGTGCGGCACGAAATCGTGCACAATAAATTCGTGGTTGATGGCCTGCGGGACAAAGGGGCCATCTTCGTCGAAGAGCTGTCGGAATGCCCCGATGACCGGCCGGTGATCTTTTCAGCGCACGGTGTTCCAAAGTCCGTTCCCAATGCCGCCCAAGCCCGCAACATGATCTATGTCGATGCCACCTGCCCCCTCGTCAGCAAGGTCCACATCGAGGCGCAACGTCATGCAGATGCGGGCCTTCAGATGATTATGATCGGTCATGAGGGGCATCCGGAAACTGTAGGAACGATGGGTCAGTTGCCCGAGGGCGAGGTGCTGCTGGTGGAAACCCCGCAGGACGTAGCCAAGGTTGAGGTGCGCGACCCGCAAAAGCTGGCATATGTGACGCAAACCACACTTAGCATCGACGACACGGCCGACATCGTTGCGGCCCTGAACGCGCGTTTTCCTGCCATCGTCGGGCCGCACAAAGAAGACATATGCTATGCCACGACAAACCGCCAAGAAGCCGTCAAGGCTATGGCCCCGAAATGCGATGCAATGCTGGTCGTTGGTGCTCCGAACTCAAGCAATTCCAAACGGCTGGTTGAAGTCGGTTCGCGCGCCGGCTGTTCCTATGCACAGCTTGTTCAACGCGCCGACGACATTGACTGGCGCGCGCTAGACGGGATCAAAAGCATCGGGATCACTGCCGGCGCTTCGGCCCCCGAAGTTCTGATCAACGAGGTGATCGATGCCTTTAAGTCCCGCTACGATGTCACCGAAGAGCTGGTGGAAACCGCGATCGAGAATGTAGAATTCAAAGTGCCCCGCGTCCTTCGAGTGCCCGCATGATGACCATTCCCCGCGCCCCCCTCGTGTTGGGCCTTGCCGGGTTGACCCCATTCGTCTGGGGTGCCCTGACTGTAGTGAACGAGCCACTAGCAACATGGGCCGCAGAAAACTTGGGCGGGCGTTTTGTTGGACCCTATATCCAGCTTTTCTATGGCGCTGTGATACTGTCCTTTATGTCTGGCGTATTGTGGGGTTTCGCAACCAAAGCTGATGGCGCGCGGGCGGCGACGGGATATACCCTTGCTGTCATCCCGGCACTTTGGGCGTTTTTCATGACCGGTGGTGGCCCAGTGGGGGCTGGCATGAACCTGATGTTTGGTTTCGTGGGTTTGCTAGGGTTGGACTTCGCTTTCTGGCGGTGGGGGTTAGCCCCTGACTGGTGGATGAAACTGCGCGTGTTGCTAACGGTAATCGTTTTGATCTGCCTCGCTACGGGTGTCTTTTTGTGAGCGATCCAGAAACCCTTGGCGTTTATGCCACCAAGGCGCAGGAATATGCGGATGTCACCCGGAAACTTACCAATGATCCACAGCTGCAGGCGTTTATTGACGCCGTTAAACCGGGTGGGACCGTTTTGGATCTGGGATGTGGTCCGGGCATAGCGGCGCAAAAGATGGCGCGTGCAGGTCTCATGGTCACCGCAATTGACCCAGTACCGGAAATGATCGAACTCGCGTCACAATACGAAGGCGTTACCGCCAAGGTAGCCAGCTTTGATGATCTGACGGGCACCAATCTTTACGATGGGATATGGGCCAACTTCAGCTTGCTGCATGCGCAGCGCTGCGACATCCCGCGCCACCTGTCAAACATCGCAAAGGCCCTGCGCCCCAATGGCGTATTTCATATCGGCGTGAAAACGGGTACCGGATCAAGTCGGGATTCGCTTGGCAGGCTTTACACCTACTTTACGCCAGACGAATTGACGGGTCTGTTGGCCGATGCTGGCCTGATTGTGAAAGAGCAGTCAAAAGGAAGCGATAAGGGGCTGGACGGCACCATCGCAGACTGGGTATGCCTGCGCGCATGGCGAAGCTGACTGCATATACCGATGGGGCCTGTTCAGGTAATCCCGGCCCCGGCGGCTGGGGCGTGCTGATGCGCGCGACCGAAGGCGGCAAAATCATCAAAGAGCGTGAGCTTAAGGGCGGCGAACCTAACACCACCAATAACCGGATGGAGTTGATGGCTGCCATCAGCGCGCTAGAGGCATTGGCCCGCTCGACCGAAATTACAATCGTTACCGACAGCAACTATGTCAAAAATGGTATCACCGGCTGGATCTTTGGCTGGAAGAAAAACGGTTGGAAGAACGCCGCGAAAAAGCCCGTAAAGAACGCCGAACTTTGGCAGCGCCTGGATGCTGCTAACGCAAGTCACAAAGTGACGTGGGAATGGGTCAAGGGACACGCCGGTCATCCTGAGAATGAACGTGCCGATGAATTGGCGAGGGCGGGCATGGCCCCCTTCAAAAACAAATGAGTCTTATTAGCCTTCTCGACTACGCGGCCGTTCTGGTCTTTGCGATCACCGGTGCTTTGGTGGCCAGTCGCGCCCAGCTTGATCTGGTAGGATTTGCGTTTATCGCATGCCTGACCGCCTTGGGTGGCGGAACGCTGCGCGACCTGTTGCTGGACCGCAATCCGATATTCTGGATCGACAACCCGGCCTATTTAGGAGTTGCAGCCTTTGCGGCGATGGTGGTTTTCTTCACCGCGCATCTGCTTGAAAGCCGGTATCGCACCTTGATCTGGCTGGACAGCTTTGCCCTCGCGGTCGCTGTGGCTGCGGGTGCAGGAGTGGCGTTTTCCTTGGATCAGTCTCCGACCATCGTG
>JAPKCR010000216.1 GCA_026421135.1 Sulfitobacter sp.
GGGACGCGGCCTCGGTGTCGCTAGCTGCGGGGATGATCCAATCAGGATCGATCTGCCAATCAAGATCGCGGCCTATGCCGAGGATTGTATCCGGGTCACCAATCAGTCGCGGCGAGACAAGGTCGAGCAAAGTGGCATCGCGCAATGTTTCCAAAACCACCGATTGCGCGGCGCAGGCGACAGCGACGCGCACCGGTGCCAGAGCCTGCGCTTGGTCAATCAGGGCTTGCAGCTTTTCAGGGTTACGAGACATAACTCACGCTCCCACACTTGATGCCCGCGGCACCGGCTTGTCCAAAACTTTCTCAGCCACATGACTTGCGATCATCTGTTCTTCATCCGTCGCGCGTGCCTCGACAATCACCCGTCCGTCAGGCTTTGATACCCTAGTGCAGCCCGCCTTGTTGGCCGCGCTGTCGATGTTGACCCCCAAGTAACCGAGACCCGCACAAATCCTGCTGCGTATCTGGGCTGAATTCTCGCCAATACCGCCAGTGAAAACGACGCGGTCCAGTCCGCCAAGGGCCCCAGTCAGACGTGCCAGATGCAGCCTTACCTGATAGCAGAAATATTCGACAGTTTCTGCAGCGGCCTCTTCATTGCTGTCCAGCAGATCTTCCATGTTCCGGCTGAGGCCTGACATTCCCAGCAGCCCGCTTTTTTCATAAAGGAGCGCTGTGATTTCATCAGGTGACATGCCTTTTTCCTGCATTAGGAATAGCAAGATTCCAGGATCAATATCACCGGTACGCGTGCCCATCGGAAGACCCGCAAGCGTTGAGAACCCCATACTTGTCTCTATCGGGAGCCCCTTGCGAATAGCAGCCATCGAAGCACCATTCCCCAAATGTGCGATGATGATACGCTCAGCATCAACATCGACGCCATCATGGTGCAACGTTTCCATGATGTATTCGTAAGACAGGCCATGAAATCCGTAACGACGGATGCCATCCTTGGCATACGCCCGGGGCAGGGCGGTCATCCGCGCGAGATCGGGCAAATCATGGTGGAACGACGTATCAAAACAGGCCACCTGCGGTACTTCGGGCCGTGTTGCCAGCACCGCGTCGATCCCTGCAAGGTTGGGCGGCATGTGCAATGGTGCCAGATGGGCGAGCCGACGCAGCCGCGCCAACAGGGCAGGCGTGACGTCCTTGGGACAATCACATTCCGGACCTCCATGTACCACTCGGTGCCCTACAGCGACTAGATCGAGCGATCCTGGCAGGCTTGCGATGGCTTTGAGCAGGCGCGTGAGTGCTGCCTCGTGACTGTCAAGCCTTCCGGGTTCGTCAACGACAATCGTGCTACGGGCATCGCTTAGCTGAAAATGCCCACCGGATAGGCCGATCCGGTCAATCGCCCCCGACCACAGCCGCTTTGGGTGATGGGACGCCGTAAAAAGCGCAAACTTGAGCGAAGAAGAACCGGCGTTGAGCGTAAGAACAACCCGTTCAGGCATCGGTAGCTTCCTCGGTCTGGTTCTTGTTCTTTTTGTCCTGCTTATGTGAATGGCCCTTTGAGCCATGATCGTGGCCCCCCTTTTTTCCATGGCGATGTCCGAACAGGTGCATTCCGATCATGCCCACCCCAAAAACTAGGATCAGCCAATTTTCAAATATCCATTGCATTTCTTTCTTCCTTTCAGGTCAGACCGGCATGCGCGGGTTGCTGTCGGTGTCCAGTTTCTCGTTTCCGAAAAGCGTTCTGAACGTGCGCTCGTATGTTGCGTCGCGTTTGATGCGGGCGCGTTCAATAGCGTCTCCAACAGCAGAGATCGCAGCCCTCTCGCGCTGGATCATTGAATTGCCAGGCTCCAAGGGCACCCGTGTTTCGGCAATGCTGGTCGCTGTTTGCCGGACAAACTGCATCCACGGATTGTAGCCTTCCGAAAACATCAGGCGGCTGACACGCATGGGGTGCATCAATCTCAGCATCTCGGCGCTGGCTGGCGTTGTCATCAAACGCACCCAAGGACTGACAAAAGTGCTGTAGAAGGCCTCGTTGATTTTGGACACCTGCTCCACTTTTTCAAAGGCCTGTTCCGGCACATCGTGTTTCAGATCGCTTACCTTGCGGGGCTCGAACGTGACCTTATATTCGGGGGCGTGACAATCGGGGTCGCCTGACGGGTTGTCGATTTTCATCTCGTACAGGCCAGGTTTCAGCTTTTCGATCTTGTCCAGACTTTCCAGAATGGCACGGTGCTCAAGCTTGGCTACCGAGGCTGATACGAAAATGCCCAGATGGCCGACATGTGCATTGGTCAGATAGACGATCCGCTGGCCCGCCGCCTTGAGGTCCGCAGTGTCCTTGTAGACTTCTGGAATCCAGCCAAGTGCCTGTGCGGGCGGCGTAATATTGTCGCCGTAGGATGCAAAGACAATCATCGGGCTTTTAATCTTGCGCAAATCGGCGACGCAGTGATCCCCGATTGGCATTTCACCGCTTTCGAGCTGGTTGCCGATGAACAGGTTCTGGGTGATCGACAGGATTTCAGGGCGGCTGAGGGTGTAAAAACCGTTCCACCAGCGTTCAAAGTCAAGAAAGCGGTCGCGCTCTGTATCCACATTGGTCAGCAGATTGGCGTATTTCTCCCAGATAGCCTTTTCTGGTTTTAGACTTTCGAAATTTTGCGCCAACCATGCGCCGTCGAACCGTCCATCGCCCAGATCAGCGGTCAGATGGGCCAGCCACGCCCCACCAAGTAATCCGCCGGTGACCCGCATCGGGTTGACGCCTTCTTCACCTGCCCAGTAGGACAACGGCGATCCGTTCAAAACCACCGGCCCCGCGAGGCCTTCGCAGTGCGCGGCCAACAGTGTAACGGCCCACCCAGCCTGACAATTACCGTAAAGGACGGGGGCGGCACCGTCGTGGCGCGCCGATACCTCTTCGACAAAGCGGCGCAGGGCGAACAAGACATCCTCGAGCGTCTGGTCTGGCTCTGGTTCAGGAAAGAAGATCACGAAATAGACAGGGTGGCCTTCGGCCATCGCCATGCCGACCTCGCTGTCGCGTTTGAACCCACCAATGCCGGGACCGTGGCCCGCACGGGGGTCCACCACGATGACGGGTGGTTTTGTATCGTCCACACAATCATCCCAGCAGTTTCCGTCCACTTCGGTGATCCTGAGTAGCGCATAATTGGCTGAGCGGCCGAACTGTCGCGCGTCCAGCAACGTTTCATACTTGAAATCCAGCAGTGGCGGCATTCCGGCGCGCTCGTGTGCTATCATGTTGTCAGCGCGTTCGCGCAGCGTATCCATAAACAACACTGAACGTTCCCACAGATCGCGGCCATATGCAGCAGGATCTGGCAGGGGTTGTGGTGTGTCAGATGTCGAGCTGGTCACATTCAAATTGGCAGGAAGGAGAGGTTTAATCGATGCGACGGTGTTCATGCCGACGCCCTCCGCGAAAAGAAGTTCCACGCAGGCACGAAGATCACAGCAACGTACCAACCATAGGCAAAGCTCTCAACCAGACCGAGCAGGACGCTTTGCCAACTGATCCAAGTCACACCCGGCAGGAGTGGCAACCACGCCTGATACATCGTGGCTCCGGGGAAAATCAGACCGAACACGACGCACAGGGAGAAACTGAACGACAACAGAATTCCGAGCGACATTCCGACAGCGTAGATGCTGATAGGTATTGAATCTGACATTTGAATCACTCCTCAAAAACGTGAAATTGCCGAAAATATGATGTGTCCCATATTCTCGCGGGTTCACTATTAAGACGCTCTAGGCAGGAGACCGTTACACGCATGGCCAAGAAATTTTGCGTGAAGGCCAATCATCGCCTGAAAGTGCTTCAATCGCTCGTGATAGCGATTGGCCAGATGTTCAGATGGCGTCCTTTTGACACCGCGACATCCGCGTTTCGGGTTCGACCTGCGCACACCGCAATACAGCAAGCCCGACCACGGCAGACAGGGTGGACCCAATCAATATCGCCAGACGCGCGCTGGCGGCCAAAGCAGGTGTGTCAAACGCAAGTGCTGTGACAAAGAGGCCCATGGTAAAGCCCACGCCTGCAAGAAGTCCGGCACCATAGATGTGTTGGAATCCGACACCCGGCGGCAGCGCACCGATGTTCAATTTCACGGCACACCATGTCGCGCCAAATACGCCAAGCTGCTTGCCCAAAAACAGCCCAAAGAAAGCGCCCAGAGACACGCCGTCCGTTACATTTTGCAATGTTTCGATTTCGATTGTGACACCGGCATTGAAGAACCCGAAGATCGGGACAATCAGCAGGCTTGCCCAAGGGTGCAAGAGTCGTTGGGTTCGGAGCAGCGGTGAATTGCTGTCATCATGTTTGGCCCCATTAGGGACGACGGCCGCGATCAGGACGCCTGCAAGTGCTGCTTCGATCCCTGATTGGAACAATGCCAACCAAAGTATTGCGCTGAGCATAGCTAACGGCAGCGGCTTTGCCTGTCCAATACGGTTCAGGCCGACCATGGTCGCGAACGTCACAATAGCCAGCATCAATGGCAGGGTATGAACCTCCTCGCCGTAAAAGAACGCAATGATTGCAACCGCACCGAGGTCATCAAAAATTGCCAGGGCCATCAGAAACACTTTTAGACCAACAGGAACGCGATTTTCCAGCAAGGAGAGCAGGGCAAGAGCAAGGGCAATATCGGTCGCCATCGGGATCGCCCAGCCGCGCAGTGCTTCGCCGTTGGAGGCAGCAAATGAAACATAGATAAGGGCAGGGACGATCATGCCGCCCAACGCAGCAATTGCAGGCAACGCCGCCTTACGCAAAGTCGACAGGTGCCCTCCCACCAATTCATGCTTGATTTCGACTCCGACAAGCACAAAGAAAAGGGTCATCAGGCCCTGATTGATCCAAACGATCAGCGGAGCGTCGATTTGGTAGGGGCCCAAGCCAACGCGGATTGGCGTATGGTGAATCACTGCATACAACCCTGCCAGCGGAGAATTGGCCGCAATCAATGCAAGAATAATGGCGCTAAGTATCATAACGCCGGAAATCCTGTTGAGGGTCAGAGGTTCAATAGCCACTTTGGGTCCAGTTCATCCAGCCTGCCTATACATTTGGTCAGTGGCTTTGTTTCGCGCCCGCAATATAGTCACGCGTCAACGGTACCGTGCCTGCGCGCTTTGCCAGCTGGAACTGAAAGACCACCAGTCCGGTATGCCGGAATGCGGTCTCGCATACGGCAAGATAAAACTCCCACATTCGGCAGAATCTTTCGTCGTAAAGTGCGGCAACCTGTTCGCGATTGGCCAAAAACCGCGTTCGCCATGCGCGAAGGGTTTCGGCGTAATGCAAGCGCAGAACTTCGACATCTGTTACGATCAGCCCGCTCCTTTCGA
>JAPKCR010000217.1 GCA_026421135.1 Sulfitobacter sp.
TGGGGTAACAATGGCTGGTGTCGCGGGGCTGACAGCGTGGAGCGTGGATGACATTCGCGCAGTGCCCATCGGTGGCAGCATCGAGGTGGGCAGTTATACCGTTCAGCTTGATAATGTGGAACGTCTTCAGGGGCCGAATTATGTTTCGACCACTGGCTATGTGACCTTGTTCCAAGACGGTGTCGAAATTGCGCAGCTACGCCCTGAAAAGCGGTTTTACCCCGTTGCCCAGATGCCGACCACAGAGGCTGCAATCGACTATAACCTTGCGCGCGACGTCTACGTAGTGATCGGCGATGAGCAAGACACCGGCGGCTGGGTCATGCGGACCTATATTAAGCCGCTAACCAACTGGATCTGGATCGGGTGTGCGATGATGGCGTTGGGCGGATTGCTAAGCCTGACAGACAGGCGATTCCGGGTGGCTGCTGGTGCGGCGAAACGTCCAGCACAGGTACCGGCGGAATGAGGGCGCTTTTAATCGCATTCATGCTGCTGGTCACACCCGCTTGGGCCGTACAACCGGACGAGATACTGTCAGATCCGGTGCTTGAGGAACGGGCACGCGACCTGTCAAAAGGTCTGCGCTGCCTCGTCTGCCGCAACGAAAGCATCGACGAAAGCAACGCCAGCCTTGCACGCGACTTGCGTATATTGCTGCGCGAACGATTGGTCGCGGGGGACAGCGATCAGGAAGCGGTGGATTTCATCGTAAACCGGTATGGCGAATACGTTCTGCTGAACCCGCCGGCATCCGGGTCGACTTGGCTGCTGTGGGGGGCGGGGCCGCTGATGCTGCTTCTTGCTGGTGTATTGGGCTATGGTTATCTGCGCGGGCGATCCACTGCGCAAGCGTCGGATCAAACCCCGCTTAGTCCCGAAGAACAGGCTCGCTTGGATGATATTCTGAACAAGTAACGCTTGGTTTCGCTGGCCCTGAGGGTGGCATTAGGTAGACTGCGCGCAAACATGCAGATTGGACCTGATTAATGGACTACCAGACCTTAACCTTTGACGTGACCGATGGCCTTGCGGTTATCACCCTGAACCGTGCTGACAAGATGAACGCCCTTACCACACAAATGCGCGCCGAGATCGAGCATGCGTTCGTTCAGGGCGGCAAACAGGCGCGATGCGTGGTCATAACAGGGGCGGGGCGGGCATTCTGTTCGGGCCAGGACCTGGGCGATAGCAACGGTGGCGCGGCGATGGATCTGGAGCGGACCCTGCGCGATGAATACGCCCCAATGCTGCGCGCGATCACGAATTGCCCTGTACCGACGATTGCAGCGGTCAACGGGCCGGCTGCTGGTGCCGGAGCAAACCTTGCTTTGGCTGCTGACATCGTTATGGCGACTGAATCGGCCTATTTCCTTCAGGCGTTTACCCGTATCGGCCTGATTCCAGACGCTGGTGGGACATATACACTGCCCCGGCAGATGGGCATGGCAAAGGCGATGGGGGCGGCACTTTTCGCGGACAAGATTAGCGCCCGTCAGGCGGACGACTGGGGCATGATCTGGGAAGCTGTCCCAGATGCGGCTTTCGATGCCCATTGGCGTGCAAAAGCAACACAATTGGCAAGTGGGCCAACGTTGGCATATGCATCGGCCAAAAAAGCTATTCGGGAAAGCTGGGATAATTCGTTCGAGGATCAGCTTTCATTGGAAGCGCGCGAGCAGGGCAAGTGCGGCCAGTCACGGGATTTCAAAGAGGGCGTTATCGCCTTTTTGCAAAAGCGTATCGCAAAGTTCGAAGGGCGGTAGCTGCGCCGCTTAGATCGAGCGTTCGATCAACAAAACGTCGTCGGGGTTGAGGGTTGGGCGTGACACGCTGGCAACAACAGCCACGGCGACGCCATCGGCCAATACCGTATGAACGGACCCGGATACCTGCGTCACAGTGATCCGCGGTGGTGTCTGGCCCTTGTTGTAAACAACAGCAATCTGATCACAGTTGTGGCGGCTATCGTGCACCAATGACCCCTGCGGACAATGCTGCATCAGCGCATTCATCGATTTCAGACTTGTCGCTGTGTCCCACTCTAGACCGGCATGAGTAGCTGAAACTGCCATAGGTGCATCCTTTTTTTCGACGCAAGGTGTCAGAATATCTGTTAAATTCCGCAGCATTTTGCAGACTACAGAGAAGCCGATGCCCCATCTTTGCCGTTAACCTATTGATAGTTGAGCAGCTGGGTCAATAAAGTTTGCAGATTGTTCGAACTGCGGAAACAAAACCACAGAATTGCCATATTTCTGACCATTTGGTTTCGAAAAGCAGCGGAATGGGTGGAAACAATTTGGGTTAATTTGCAGCATTGATTACCGCCAACCTCTGGCCAGTGATTCTAGGCATCAACGTTGCGCTGTCCCGAAGTCCACGAACAAAGGTGGTGTTTGGCAAACAGACAGGCGGAAACAAAAAAACGCCCCGCCAAATGACGGAGCGTTAGGTGCTTCTTTAAGCTGCGATTAGCGGTTTTTGATATCCACATAGTCGCGTTTGCCTTCGCCCAGATACAGTTGGCGGGGGCGGCCGATTTTAAGCTGTGGATCGCTGATCTGTTCTTTCCACTGAGAAATCCAGCCAACGGTGCGCGCGAGTGCAAAGATCGGCGTGAACATCGACGTCGGAAATCCCATGGCCTCAAGAATGATGCCGGAATAGAAATCTACGTTCGGGAAAAGTTTCTTTTCCGCGAAATACGGATCTTCCAACGCCTGTTTTTCGAGTTCCTTAGCGACCTGCAGGATCGGGTTGTTTTCAACACCAAGCAGTTCGAGAACCTCGTCGGCACTTTCCTTCATCACGGTCGCGCGGGGGTCGAAGTTCTTGTAAACGCGGTGGCCAAAGCCCATCAGTCGGAACGGGTCATTCTTGTCTTTTGCACGCGCGATGAATTCAGGAATACGGTCCGGAGTACCAATTTCCTTGAGCATTTCAAGGCATGCTTGGTTCGCGCCACCGTGGGCGGGGCCCCAAAGGCAGGCGATGCCAGCGGCGATACAAGCAAAGGGGTTTGCACCCGAAGACGACGCCAAGCGTACGGTGGATGTCGACGCGTTTTGCTCGTGGTCGGCGTGCAGGGTAAAGATGCGGTCCATTGCGCGCGACAGTATCGGATCTACTACATATTCTTCGGCGGGGACGGCGAAACACATGCGCAGGAAGTTACCGGCATAGTCGACGTCGTTGCGCGGATATACGAAAGGTTGACCAATCGTATATTTGTAGGCCATTGCCGCAATTGTAGGCATTTTGGCGATCAAACGGATTGTTGCGACCTCGCGCTGGTGCGCATCGCTGACGTCGGTGCTGTCGTGATAGAACGCAGACATTGCGCCCACAACGCCGACCATGATTGCCATGGGGTGTGCATCGCGGCGGAAACCACGGAAGAAATTGATCATCTGCTCGTGAATCATGGTGTGGTTTGTCACCAGATCTTCAAACTTTTCCAACTCCGCAGGCGATGGCAATTCGCCGTACAGCAGCAAATAGCACACCTCGAGGTAGTGCGACTGACCGGCGAGCTGGTCAATTGGATAGCCACGGTGCAGCAACACACCTTCGTCGCCGTCAATAAATGTAATCGTGCTGTCGCAGGCCGCGGTCGACGTGAAACCGGGGTCGTATGTGAACACATTTGCCTGCGCATAAAGCTTGCGAATATCCAAAACCTCCGGCCCCACAGTCGGGGAATAGATAGGTAATTCAAAGCTGTTTCCGTCGATGGTCAACGTTGCTGATTTTGTACTCTCGGCCATGAAGTCCCTTTCTACCGTTGGCGATGCGCATTCTGCCCACCGTCCGGCACCAGCCTGGATTGGCTCGTGCGTTGTGTTAACTCGCGTTAGGTTGAGAATTGCTTAAGCACCCCTCAATTCGCCGCATCCTGCAATCTGGCGAGGCTTTCGTCTCGCCCCAAAACCAGCATCATATCAAACACTGACGGGGTCGCTGCCCGACCTGCAAGGGCTGAACGCAAAGGCCCAGCCAATTTGCCAAATTTATAATCATGTTCGGCGGCAAACCCGTTCAGCGCTTCTTCCAGCGTTTCTTTGTCCCAGTTAACATTCTGCAACTGCGACGTCAATTCTCTCAGTATACCACGGGATACATCATCCAGATGTTTTGCTGCTTTTTCATCCTGCACAATGGGGCGGCTGGCCAAGATAAATTGTGCCTTTTCAAGTAGTTCAGGAAAGGTTTTGGCGCGTTCTTTAAGGCAATACATTGCCCGTTCCAACCCGTCACCCTGTTGCAAATTCAGGGCGGGAAGGCCGGCTGCACTAAGATATGCCTCGATTTCTTGCCGCAATGCAGCATCATTACTGACCGCAATATGCTGACCGCAGATGTTTTCCAGCTTTTTCAGGTCAAACTGTGCTGGGCTTTTGCGGATGCCATCCAAGTCGAACCATTCTTTTGCCTGCTCATCGCTGAAAAACTCGTCGTCACCATGGCTCCAGCCCAGGCGGGCAAGATAGTTGCGCATGCCGGCAGCAGGATAGCCTATAGCCTGATATTCCTGCGCACCCAAGGCCCCGTGACGCTTGGACAGCTTCTTGCCGTCGGGCCCGTGAATTAGCGGGATATGCGCCCATACCGGCACATCCCACCCCATCGCGTTATAGATCATCATCTGGCGCGCGGCATTGTTCAGGTGGTCATCCCCACGGATCACATGGGTCACGCCCATATCATGGTCATCTACGACAACGGCCAACATATAAACGGGCGTACCATCGGACCGAAGCAGAACCATGTCATCCAATTGGTCGTTGCCGATTTTCACATCACCTTGCACCCGATCGTGAATGGTCGTGACACCGCTTTGCGGGGCTTTGATGCGGACAACATAAGGCGCGTCAGGATGAGTCGCAGGATCTGCGTCGCGCCAAGGCGAATGATAGAGCGTGCTGCGGCCTTCGGCCTTTGCCGTGTCGCGGAATTCGGCAATTTCTTCTTGGCTGGCAAAGCATTTATATGCCTTTCCGGCGGCGAGGAGTTCCAAAGCAACCTCGGCATGCCGCGCGGCATTGTCGAACTGGCTGACAACCTCACCGTCGTGATCCAGCCCCAGCCACGCCATGCCTTGCAAGATCGCGTCGGTGGCTTCGGGCGTATAGCGGACGCGGTCCGTGTCCTCGATGCGCAGCAAGAACTTTCCGCCGCGGCCCCGCGCATAAAGCCAGCTGAACAGGGCTGTGCGTGCCCCGCCAATATGCAAATAGCCAGTCGGTGAGGGGGCAAATCGGGTGACGACAGGCTTTGTCATAAGTGGGATGTCCTTTTTGGTAAAAGTGGCACGGTTACCGCTTATGGCAAGGGGCCGTTTATCTTTTGCT
>JAPKCR010000218.1 GCA_026421135.1 Sulfitobacter sp.
GGACAGATCATGCTCATCTCCCTAAATCGCTCCTTCAAACTCTGCCGCCCAGAGGTAAGACATGTGGTCACCTCGCTGAGGCTAAGCCCCAGTTCTTCGGCAACTGAATGGATCGATGCCCTTTCCACATTAATGGCACGAACAACCTTTGCTCGTTCTGGTGGAAGCGTTGGCAAAAGCAAGTCAATGCAGTCGCATATCAGCGCCTCTAGCTCATCGTCATGACCTAGATTTGGCTTGCCTGGCGATTTCATGAGAGCGCTCCTCAGTTGATTTTGCCCCAGAACAATTACTGCGCGGTCATTAGGCTTTTTGAACTGGGGCTCCTCAAGGAACGCGGCGGCAGTAGATCGAGGATTTTTGCCTTCCGACGGGTTTCATATCGTCCAATCATTGGTGCCCCCACACAAAGGCTTTTGTCGATAAGAAGACGCATACCCTGGCCAATCCTCACATCTTGGCCATCAATTCAGTCATGTACGGGATCGGTAAGGACGTCACGTCGCGAGAATGATCACATTCGCATTGCATAAACCGGCCGTCGCCGCAGACCGGACAGATTTCAGCGATCTTTTTCTTTAACGCAATTCGGCTGCGATGGGCTCGAACACGCAAGGTGTTCAGGTTAACGCCAAGGTCAGCCGCAATCGCGACACGTGGCTCGTCATGCAATTCAAGCCGCGACAACAATTCGGCTTGAGCGGGCTCCAATTTCTGCATCGCCGCAGCAATGCAGCTGCATGCTGGTTCATCAAACTCTTCTGTCGCATGCTCTAGAACTTTGGTCTCGATAGCATACGCTTCAGTGCCTCGGTTTCGGGTCGCCCGGCGCCGATAGTGATCAATCAGTGTGTGCCGCAACGTGGTGCCCAACCAGGCATCCAACCGCTTTCCGCTGTTGATTGATCTGTGATTGCGTAGAACCTTCACGCAGAAGTCCTGAAAGACATCCTCTGCATCTTGCTGGGAATTGAGGCGTTTGCGAAGAAAGCCCAGAAATTTGTTGCGGCATTCGATGAGTTTTGCCTCTGCTTCACGGCGCAAGACCTCTTTTGTCGGGTGTTTTGGTTCAGCGAACATGTTTCGCTCCTTTCACATGGTTTTGTGCAGCATCAAAGAATTGATGCAGGCGATCAGACCAGTGAAAGGGTGCAAGGTGGGCGTAAGGGCAAACATCCCGCCACGGATGGCAAGTAGCCTGCTAAAAGGAAGAGCTCCCGCGCAGAATGGAAACGCGGCAAAGCTAAGTCGTTGCTTGGAATAACAACGAGCGTACAACTGTAGCCAATATGGCAGTCTGCTTCTGCCGCAGAGGCGGCATGGCCGTCATCCGCCAAACTTAAATCAGTATCAGAGGTGACGGAAGCCTGGGTTGGCGGAACGCTATGATCAAGTTCTAGTGAGAGAGCCAAAACCGAGAAAGGAATCGCCAAGATCGCAGCAGTAACGGTTACTGTACGCATCCATTTGACCCAATTTCTCTGCATTGATCTAAGCATAAATCCAGACTCTTACTCTCTAACACCTTCAGACTTAGCGACTCATACGAAAGATCGACTTGATGTGGATCAATCTTCATTGTTTTCCCATTCTGGAGACAACTCGCATGGTCACCTTCATCCTTATTCGTCTGTTCATAGCGGCGGCTTCACCGTAAGACGGATCTGCTGCCCGTCTCTCGCTCAACAGAAACATCGGATTTTACATGTCATTACCCGCTAAAGTCCCCTATCGTCTGGCACCAGAAGTCGATCTGCTTGTATTGTCATTCTTGGGGCATTTTACATGGGAAATACTGCAGGCACCCTTGTTCGCAAGCCTCGGAAAAACTGATCATTTTGTCGGTATTGCCATCTGTTTGCAGGCAACATTTGGCGATTTGGCGATCGCGCTTGCTGCATTCTGGGGCGCGGCATTCGTAGGCAAAGGCCGAGACTGGTTTGCGAGGACAGGTTCTGTGGCCCCTGCAGCATTTTTTGCAATTGGCCTGCTGGCGACCGTTGGGCTTGAATACCTTCATGCAGAATTGACGGGCCGTTGGGCCTATGATGGGGTTATGCCGCTCCTCCCATTTATTGGCACCGGCTTGTCCCCGATCTTGCAATGGGTCTTTGTTCCTATGCTCGTGCTTTGGTACATGCGCCGACTAAAGCCGAGAATTGTGAACCCTCGACAATAGGCCCGCGCACATTTGAGCCGATGGTGGTGGCGCATAGCGCATGTGACGGAGCTGGCAGCTGTAATGTTTCGGGGCAAGGAACGTCTTTAGTTCAAAGGCCGCTGATGTGCATCAGACTTTTCCGCAGTCAGAACATGAAGCGCAAAAGGCGAAACAGACTTGAACGCATCAGATATCATGACCAAAACCGTCATTACAGGACAACCGGGAACCACAGTCGCGCAAGCAGCTGACCTAATGACGCAGAACCGGATTAGCGCCATTCCGGTCCTCAACAAAAATGTTAAGATCGTAGGTATCGTAAGCGAGGGCGATCTGCTGCGCCGGGTTGAAGGCGCTCAAGACCGGACCCGATCATGGTGGCTGTCGCTCTTCTCTTATAGCACGTCATCGGCCAGAGGATTTATCCAAGAACGGGGCCAGCACCTTGAGAATATCATGACGACACAGGTAACGACCATCGCGGTCGACATGCCTGTGGGCCAAATCGCCCAACTTCTGGACAAAAAGCATATCAAACGGGTCCCTGTGGTCGAAGATGAAAAACTGGTTGGCATTGGCAGCCGTGCCAATCTTTTGCAGGCACTCGCAGCCCAACCCATTTTTCATATCGGGTTTGAGGCTGACGAGGGCGAAAAGCGAAACATCGTCTTGGGAACTCTTGCGAACGTGCCTGGACTGAACCCGGTCCACTTGAACGTCGTTGTGTCAGGCAATCGCGTCGACGTCTGGGGTATCGTCAACTCCAACGACGAGGAGGCTGCGGCCGTGGTGGCCATGGACGCGACTGAGGGGCTGGGCGAAGTTTCGATGCATTTGGGCCGTATTCCAAACTATGCTTGGGGCATCTGAGGCGGCTGTCGTTACTAGTATTTAGAGTTTGGAGAAAGATATCACTGGGCAGACCATACCTCTTTCAAAGATGATCTTGGCGATGGCGGCGGCCTAGCACGTCGAAACTTTCTCTACTGTGCTACTACCAATGACAGCGTGGTTGCAGGTGGATCGGCCATCCGACGATTGGCTAATTCCATGAACCCAACTGCTTAGATAGCGACAGAAAACATTAACTAGAAATTGAATATGTTTTCCAAAGGACCAGTTATGATCACGCGTCGCGCCACACTTTCCGGGGGGCTCGCCCTGCTGGCGACCCCTTCTCTTCTGACAACTCGGGCCTTTGCAGCAGAGCACGGGCGACCCCTGCATATTCCGCCGGTG
The DNA here is from genome assembly GCA_026421135.1 of Sulfitobacter sp. Taxonomy (GTDB): domain Bacteria; phylum Pseudomonadota; class Alphaproteobacteria; order Rhodobacterales; family Rhodobacteraceae; genus Sulfitobacter. Next base: position 3,401 of record JAPKCR010000218.1, read on the forward strand.
ATGGAGGTCGATGGCGGTGCAGGCAATCATCTGATGGCGCGCAAGGGCCAACAGGAATTCCTGAGTGGCGTTCGGACATAGACGCTGGGATACGATCTCGATTACCTTGGGCCAACCTTGCAGATGAAACGCGGTCAAACCGCACGCATGCAGGTTGGCAACCAGACCGATGATCCGGTCACAGCGCATTGGCACGCTGCCCATGTTCCAGGCAACATGGATGGCGGTCCACAAGTGGCCTTTGGCCCTGGCAAGACATGGGATGCTGAGCTGAATATCTCAAACCCCGCAGCCACGCTTTGGTATCACAGCCATGTGCACGGCCAAATCGGCAGCCAAGTCTATCGTGGTTTGGCTGGGTTTTTGCTTATCGATGATCCTGGCGCACCAGACGGATTGCCAAGCAATTACGGAGTGGACGACTTACCTGTCGTTGTTCAGGATCGATCCTTTAATCGCAGGGGGCAATTTGACTACGACCCCGGCGGCATGGCGACCATCCAGGGCATTCGCGGATCGGAGATAATGGTCAATGGTGCGATCCAGCCTGTCGCTGACGTCCCACGTGGGTTGGTCCGTCTGCGCATTCTGAATGGATCGAACGCGCGTATCTACCAATTCTCATTTTCAGATCGCCGGAACTTTGCGCAAGTTGCCAGTGACGGCGGGTTACTGGCCGCACCTGTTTCGCGCAAGACCCTAACCCTTGTCCCCGCTGAACGCGCAGAAATCGTTGTGGACTTATCCCAAGACACGCAAACTGTTCGGCTCATCAGCGCAGATGACAACAACGCACCAATGCGTGGTGGAATGATGGGGAGCAGTTCGGATACAGGCCAATTTGACGTGATGACTCTGGAACCGCGCTCGGAATTGTCAGCGACGATGACACAAATGCCCAGCCGATTGCCAGCAGTAGAAATGGACTTTGACACGCCCGTCCGTACGCGCGACTTCACGCTCGACATGCATCTTGGTGGAATGATGGGGAGCATGGTCCGAGGCGCTTTTGGTGGCTCGACAATGAGCATCAACGGCCAAGGCTACGACATGAATTCAATAAACGAAACAATAAGGATAGGCGAAACCGAACGCTGGCGCATCACGGCCAATATGATGATGCATCCGTTCCACGTGCATGGCACGCTCGGTCCACGCAATGAAAACACCGTCGTTGCCGAGAGCCATGCGAGGAAATCCAACTGTTCTCCCGAAGGGGCTTACAGCGACTACACTTGGGTTTGTGCATCCGGATATTGCGTCAACGGCGCAGATCAGCACTACTTCACCCTGTGATGTCTGTTCTACCCATGCAACCTGAGCCGAGCCATTTGGCTGCTGAAGGACATCAACCCGCCCGGAAGGCGCACCATTGTCTATCTCTATGGGCGCTCCAAAGCTCATGCCATCATCTTCTGAAAAAGCGACCTTCACCTTTGGCACGTCGTCCGCCGCCGTAAACCAAGCAACCGCCGTCTGGCCATCGCTGCTGTCGATAGCAGGCCCGTTAACGGGGCACCCTTCGATTTGCCAGCCGTCAACAGCAACAGAGGTCGGTTCCAACCATTCTAATTGGGTTTTGCGAACGATAGAGATGTCGCGGATTTCACCTGATGATCTGTCCCGATAGACGGCAAGAGTAGCTCCATCATCCGTCACAACAGCGGACGTTTGGCAGCAGGTGCATGTCCGCTCATCCAAAAGCGCGTCATTAGCCATCAGCCCATTAGCGGCGATTGAGCGCGCACGCAGCTGCATGGCATTTGTGGCATCATCCTGAGACCCATAGGTATCATAACTGCGGCCATCCAACCAGATTGCTGTGAATTCACCGCCCTGCCCCGGCAGCAAGGGCACAAATCCATGCTCACGCTGTGATCGGTCTTCATGCGGTACAAACGGAGCGCCCTAAGTTTTTCCTTCGTCATCCGACAGCGCGATCTTGA
>JAPKCR010000828.1 GCA_026421135.1 Sulfitobacter sp.
TCGGTGCCAATGCTGGCCCAAGCGCTAGAATTATGCCGATAAGATTCATGATCCGTGAGGACTGGTCATCGGTAAATAGGTCACGGACCAACGCCCTTGAAATGGCAACACCCACTGACGCGCCAATGCCCTGAACAAACCGCGCACCCATTAAGACTTCGACTGATGGCGATAACATCGCCGCCAAACTGGCGATGCAGTATAGGCCCATGAATGCGATTGTAATGGGGCGCCGACCCAACGCATCTGACAAGGGCCCCACAACCAGCTGTGCACAAGCAAAACCGCCAAAATATAACGTAAGCGAAAGTTTGATTACTGATTCAGTGGTCCCGAACTGGTGAACCAATTCGGTCATGGCAGGGGTATAAAGTGCCATAGAAACAGGCCCAATCGCCACAAGCATTGCGCCAATGATACTAACCCTGCGTTCGCTCATCAGCGGTGTTGTCATAGCGCGTCTTCTGTATTGGCCGCCGCCACACGAGGACCGTCTATGTTGGCGCGTAACTTGCGGGCTGTCTCGACAAATGCCGCCCAATCATCTGGGCACAGACCAGAGGAGATCGCCTGCTCGGTCCGCTCCCCCGCTTGTGCGATCTGCGACAAGGTTCCGTTGGCCTTTGGTGTAAGGGTCACGATTTTTGCCCGACGGTCTTTCGGGTCAGCTTCCCTTGCGATCAGTCCGTCAGCCTCGAGCCGGTCCAGAAAACCGGTCAGACTCATTGGCGTCATACCAAGGCTTTCCGCCAGCAGGTGCTGTCGTGTCGGACCACATCGGGCCATGTGCGCTAGAACCCGAGCCTCGGCGGCTGTAACGGTCAATTGGCCCGCTTCGATCTCACGCGCAAAAACGCTTCGGGTTATTCTGGCAATATCATTAAACAAAAAGCCAAAACTGTCGGTGTCGATCTTTGTGCGCATTAGTCTTCCATCATTATCTTTGTAAGCTTGCCTTATTATATCAGAGAACTACCACGTGACCCAGTAGTGTCAATTTCTATCGACCGAAAATGGTTTTTGAAGTGTAGCATTCCTGTTGCGCTCAAGTTTTCACCGCCCTGTCAACTTGAACGCAAGACCTGAAAGCGGGTGCGATGCACACATGTCTGCCCTACTTTTAGCAGGCAGGATGGATAGGTTGGGTGATTTGGGCTGTCCGGCCAAAACTGCGGTTCAATCGCCAAACCTGCGCAAGGACCATAAGGCCGTCCGGCATGCCCATTGAAGATGCCCGTATCTATATGAATCCCGTTATAGATTTGCACACCGGGTTGATTGGTCTGCACGTTTAATTCAAGTGCGGGTGTTTGTAGTCGACAGACGGTCTGCATTGCCGTTTCAGACCACTCCAGGCAGAAGTTGTGATCCAGTTCAGAACCTATACTGCGGGGCCGTCTGTAGTCGAAATCGGTACCATCCACCGTAACAGGCCCGCCCAAAGGGATTTGATCCGCGTCCACTGGCAGATATTTTTCGGCCCGAATGGTAAGCCTGTGATCCGACAAGTTGGGTTGTTCAGATAAATTCCAGTACCCATGAAACGCTGGGTTAAAAAATGTATCTGCATCCGACTGGCCCGTTATTTCGATACT
>JAPKCR010000829.1 GCA_026421135.1 Sulfitobacter sp.
GATATTAGGCGAGGCAGCCCGACCTATGGTCAGTGGGTGGGGTATGTGCTGTCAGCTAAAAATGGGCACCAGCTTTATGTGCCGGTGGGTTTTGCGCATGGCTTTGTGACGTTGGAACCTGACAGCGAGATTGTCTATAATTGTAGCGATTATTACGCGCCTGAAACCGAAGGTGCGCTTCGGTGGGATGACCCGGACATCGGCATCGAATGGCCACTGAAAGGCAATCCAACCCTGAGTGAGAAAGACGCCCTTGCACCCCTGCTCAAGGACTTTGAAAGCCCATTCATTTTTGGTGAAAATTCATGAAGGTTTTGGTGACGGGCGGTGCAGGTTTTATTGGATCGGCCGTAATCCGTTTGGCGATCGCACGAGGACATTCGGTGGTAAATGCAGATGTGCTTACCTATGCGGCCTGCTTGGAGAGTGTGGCGTCGGTCGCAAAACATCCAAATTATGCTTTTGAGCAAGTTGATATCCGCGATCGCGCTGGGCTAGACGTCGTCTTTTCTCGGCATTCACCAGACGCAGTAATGCATTTGGCCGCAGAATCTCATGTTGACCGCTCGATTGATGGCCCTGCGGATTTTATTGAAACTAACGTTAGTGGCACATTAAACATGCTTGAGGCCTCGCGCAGCTATTGGCAGGCGCAAGGCCAACCCGCGACTTTTAGGTTTCACCACGTCAGTACCGATGAGGTGTTTGGAAGCCTGCCGAGCGATCCAGCTGTTCTTTTTACAGAAGATACGCCCTATGATCCGCGCAGCCCATATTCCGCATCTAAGGCGAGTTCTGACCATCTGGTCCGCGCGTGGCATGAGACCTATGGCCTGCCGATAGTGCTGACGAATTGCTCCAACAACTATGGGCCTTATCATTTTCCAGAAAAGCTGATCCCGGTCGTGATCCTAAACGCGCTGGCGGGCAAGCCTTTGCCAATATACGGTGACGGCGGAAATATCCGTGATTGGCTGTATGTGGTGGATCACGCCGATGCGCTTCTTCTGGTTCTTGAAGAGGGGGTGGTGGGCCGCAGCTATAATATTGGTGGTGAGAATGAGCAGACGAATTTGGAGCTCGTTCAAACCCTCTGCGCCGTACTGGACAGTCTACAGCCCCGTGCGAGCGGCAGCTATACAGATCTGATTGCATTTGTGGCCGACCGGCCAGGCCACGATGCGCGTTACGCGATTGACCCCAGCCGTATTCGAAATGAATTAGGCTGGCGGCCGTCGGTTACCATCGACGAGGGCCTGGAGAAAACCGTTCGCTGGTATTTGGACCATGAAGATTGGTGGCGGCCCTTACTGGATCGATCTGGAGTAGGTCAACGCTTGGGTGTGAAGTCATGATCTTGCTCTTTGGCAAGACCGGACAGGTTGCGACTGAGTTACAACGTTTGGGCGATGTTTTGGCGTTGGGACGAGACCAGGCCGACTTGTCTGACCCAGTTTCCTGCGCGCAGAGGATCCGTGCCTTGGCGCCACGTGCGGTGATCAATGCCGCCGCTTATACGGCCGTAGATAAGGCCGAAGAGGACGAAGAGCTTGCCACCATAATCAATGGAGATGCCCCCACTGCAATCGCACAG
>JAPKCR010000830.1 GCA_026421135.1 Sulfitobacter sp.
CCGCCGGTCTTTTGCATCCAACGTAACATCATGATCTGGATCAGCGATCCGACATGTAGGGACTTGGCAGTCGCGTCAAAACCGATATAGCCGGGTTGCGCGCCCTTAAGCAGCGCCTCGTCAAGGCCTTGGTAATCCGTGCAGTCGGCCAGAAAGCCGCGCTCCATCATGATGCGGATAAATTCGGATTTGGGGTGGTATGTCATGGCGCTTGCCCTCAGCTTGGGTGGTGGTGCACTCTATATGTGCTGAGCAGACAAAGGAAAAGGCCATGAATAAGGCCCATGGAAATCGGATCGCGAAAACAGGTGTATTACGGGCCGCTGGCGCGATGAGCGGCACGTCGTTGGACGGGGTCGATGTGGCCGTGATTGACACGGATGGCCATGATATTTTCGGCTTTGGGGCGTCTGGATACCGCGAATACACCGGCGAAGAGCGCAAGATGATTGCTGCGGGTTTTGGCAAATGGTCAGGACCCGAGGTGCAAGCCGCGACACAGATCATTGAGGCCGCGCATCTAGAGGTCTTGCGAGACTTTACAGATGTGGATGTTATCGGGTTCCATGGCCAAACGCTGGCCCACGCGCCGCGCCTGCAGGGCACCTTGCAAGTGGGTGACGGGGGTGTGTTGGCCGATGCCTTGGCAGTGCCCGTGGTCTGGGATTTCCGCAGTGCGGATGTGGAACTGGGCGGCGAGGGCGCGCCTTTGGCCCCGTTCTTCCACCACGCCTGTGCGCGTTATGCAGGGCTGACAGGCCCCGTGGCATTCTTGAATCTGGGCGGTGTGGGAAACCTGACATGGGTTGATCCCGCCATTAAGGAGCCTCACGCCGATGGCGCTTTGCTTGCGTTTGATACGGGCCCTGCGAACGCGCCGATCAATGATCTGATGCAAGCGCGGTTGGGGATGGCCTATGACAAAGGCGGCAAGATCGCGTCAAAAGGCACGGTTGAAACCGGCGCGCTTGAGCTGTTTCTGGCAGAGCCGTATTTCACAAGAATGCCGCCGAAGTCTTTGGATCGCAACGATTTTTCGGAAATGGTGGCGCTAGTGGGGGAGCTGTCGGATGCCGATGCCGCCGCGACCCTGACCGCTATGTGCGCCGCTGGTGTAGCCGAAGCAATGGCCCATTGCCCGCGTTTACCTGACCGCGTCTTGGTGACCGGTGGCGGACGGCATAACCCCGTTTTGATGGAGATGCTGTCGGTCAGCCTTGATTGCCCCGTCGCCCCCATCGAGGATATCGGGCTGGACGGAGACATGCTGGAAGCGCAGGCCTTTGGCTATCTGGCCGTGCGGGTAGCGCGCGGATTGCCGACATCCTGCCGCAGTACGACAGGCGTGCAAGCCGCCGTGGGCGGCGGGACTGTCAGCATGCCTTCGGTGGCTGACAGTAAGCTACTAGGATAGATTGAGTTTATTCTCGTTGCTCCGCGCCATTTTTTCGAGGGCGGCGCGGACCACCTTTGACCCGCGCGCACCGCCTTAGGCTTTCAGGATAGAACGGCCAGCATATTGCGCGGTGACGCCAAGCGCTTCTTCAATCCGGATCAACTGGTTATACTTTGCCAACCGGTCCGACCGCGAC
>JAPKCR010000831.1 GCA_026421135.1 Sulfitobacter sp.
GCGGTAACAACGGCTTGTCTGGCCTGCAAAACCTACCCGGGGTCACCGCCCCGCAATCGGTTGTGTCGCTGTGGTTTTTCTGGGCATCGGCGCTGGCCCTTGGGCTTGGCTACTTGCTGATCGCATGGGTTGTCTCTGGCAAGTTCGGCTCCGTCATTCGGGGCATTCGTGACAACGAAGCGCGGGTGCGATTTCTGGGCTACTCAGTCGAGACCTACAAGCTGGTGGTCTTTACCTTGACCGCTTGCATCGCAGGCATCGCAGGCGCGCTGTACTACCCGCAAGCCGGCATCATTAACCCTGCCGAAGTTGCGCCTATTGCGTCAATCTACCTTGCCGTTTGGGTGGCAATTGGCGGGCGCGGCCGGCTTTACGGCGCGGTGATCGGTACGGCGTTTGTCAGTCTTGTCTCAAGTTGGTTCACAGGCGGTCAGGCACCGGATGTCCCTTTGGGTTTCTACACGGTCAAGTGGGTGGATTGGTGGCTGGTCTTGTTGGGCCTCAGCTTTGTGCTGGTCACACTCTACGCGCCAAACGGCATCGGCGGTTTGATTGATCTGCTCAAACGCAAACCAAGGGAGACTGATGTATGAATACACTTCTCGAAGTCTCGGGCGTGACGGTCAGCTTTGACGGCTTTCGTGCCATCAACAACCTGTCGTTCCAGATCGCTGATGCAGAGTTACGCGCGGTGATCGGACCGAATGGCGCGGGCAAGACGACGTTTATGGACATCGTCACTGGTAAAACGCGGCCCGATACGGGGCATATCCTGTGGGGCGACAAAAGCCTGTCCTTGATTGGCATGTCAGAGGCAAAGATCGCCCAAGCCGGAATTGGGCGCAAATTCCAAAAACCAACTGTGTTCGAGGAGCAGACGGTACAGGAGAACCTGATGATGGCCCTGCGCAAGGATCGCGCGTCCTTGGCAGTCTTGTTTTTCAAACCGTCCACATCAGACTTTGAGCGCGTTGAAGACCTCGCCGAGGAGATCGGGTTAGGCGAAGCGCTACTGCGCGTGTCTGGCGAGTTAAGCCACGGCCAGAAACAATGGTTGGAGATCGGCATGTTGCTGGCGCAGGAGCCGCGACTGTTGCTGGTTGATGAACCCGCCGCAGGCATGACACCTGCCGAGCGTGAAAAGACCACAGCAATCCTTGTCGAGGCCGCAAAGACCCGTGCGGTGGTCGTGGTTGAACACGATATGGAATTTGTCAGGCGTCTCAATTGCAAGGTCACCGTGCTGCATGAAGGTGCGGTTCTGGCCGAGGGATCGCTGGATCATGTGACAAAGAACCAAGACGTCATCGACGTCTATTTGGGGCGTTAGAATATGTTGGACGTAAAAGAACTCAACCTCCACTACGGCAATTCGCAAATCCTTTATGACATCTCGATGCATGCCAGATTGGGCGAAGTCACCTGTGTTATGGGGACCAATGGTGTTGGCAAAACCAGTCTGCTCAGGGCGATTTCCGGTACGCATCCGCGCTCGGGCGGGGACGTCACATTTGACGGCAGACCCCTGGGGCAAATCGGAGCGCATAAGATGGCCCAGATGGGTGTCGGATATGTCCCGCAGGGGCGCG
>JAPKCR010000832.1 GCA_026421135.1 Sulfitobacter sp.
GGCGAGGGCATCTGGACGAAAGTTGGGGAGCCTTCGGTGAGAGTTTAAGTGGCAATATGAACATGGGGCGCGCTTGTCATGGCTGACGGGCGCGCCAAATTTTTGTCCGGCAACCTGTTTGGCCATTTCGCGACCATGTCAATGATGGCATCGGTCGGGTTGATTGCTGTGTTTCTGGTCGATTTTGTAGACATGATATTCATCTCGATGTTGGGGAAATCCGAATTGGCGGCGGCTGTCGGCTATGCCGGCGCTATTTTGTTTTTTACTACATCCTTCGGGATCGGCTTGGGGATCGCTGCGGGGGCTTTGGTCGCGCGGGCATTGGGGCAAAACGACATGCAGTTGGCACGCGAGCGGACAACTCATGCGCTGTGCTATGGTGCGATCTTTGGGGTGGTGTTTGCCGCTTTGGTGTTTCTGGCGCTGAATCCGCTAGTGCATCTGGTCGGCGCGAAGGGAGAGACGGCAGAATTGGCCGTGCACTTCTTGCAGATTGTTGTGCCTTCGGTCCCGTTCTTGATGCTGGGGATGATGGGCAGCGCAATTTTGCGCGCGCATGGTGACGCACGGCGCGCGATGATGGCGACGATTTCGGGCGGGATCGTGAACGCGATCCTTGATCCGATCCTGATCTTTGGCCTTGACCTTGATCTGACCGGTGCCGCACTGGCGTCTTTTGCGGCGCGGGTGGTGATCGCCTATACCGCGCTTATGCCGATTGTGCGTCACTATGGCGGCATCGCGCGACCCAAACTGGGCGGCATGTGGCGCGATCTGCTTCCTGTGCTGGCGATTGCGGTACCAGCGATCTTGACCCAAGTCGCGACGCCGGTGGGCCAGGCCTATGTCACGCGGGCCATGGCGGCCTATGGCGAAGACGCCGTGGCGGGTATGGCGATCGTCAGCCGGATGATGCCGGTGGCATTTGCGGTGATCTTTGCGCTGTCGGGGGCCGTGGGGCCGATTATCGGGCAGAACTTTGGTGCAGGTGATATCGGGCGGGTCAAGCGGACCTATAATGCTGGTATCCTGTTCGCTGCGGTCGTGATCGTTACGATTTCGGCTGTCTTGTTTTTGACACGTGGGCCGTTGGCAGCGTTGTTCGATGCGGATGGCATCACTTTGACGCTTATTTTCCTCTTTTGCGGGCCGTTGTCACTGGCGTTTTTCTTTAACGGTGTCTTGTTCGTGTCAAACGCGGCGTTCAATAATATGGGCCATCCCTATTATTCGACCGTCACTAACTGGGGCCGCAATACGGTGGGCATGGTGCCGCTGGTGTGGCTGGGCAGCGTGCTGTTTGGCGCACCGGGTGTGTTGATCGGGCAAGCAGCGGCGGGCGTGCTGTTTGGCGGGCTGGCCTGGGTGTTGGCGCTGCGGATGATCGCGGACGGGGGGCAGCCAAAAGGTCCCCGACCCGAGGTGTTCGGCCGCGAGGGTCGGTTAATGTCGCTACTTCACTTGCGCCGCTAGACGGTCCAGATTGTTGTCGACCAATGACATTTCTTGCTGCGTCAGCGCTTGGTGCCTTGGATATTGTGGTGCCGCGCGGTCGTTCAACACGGGTGTGTCCCAGCCATGGGTG
>JAPKCR010000219.1 GCA_026421135.1 Sulfitobacter sp.
CTTGCGGTGTCAGCGCTTCTTGCTCTCGGATAATTTTGCGTAGGCTTTCCAACGCCTCAGCGTCGGCGGTTTGCGCCAAAAGACCTGCGCTAAAACCCTCAATGGCTTGGCGTGTTTGATAGATATCTCGAACGTCCTGTTCGTGGATTTCGCGGACCTTAAAGCCACCATTGGACGTGGATGTCAGCATACCTTCTTGTTCCAGACGTAATAACGCCTCGCGCACCGGGGTGCGGCTCACGTTCAGTTGCTGGGCAAGATTTACCTGATGCAGGCGGCCATCCGGGCTGATCGCGCCTGATTGCAGGCCACTAAGGATCTGGTCATAGACCTGATCGGCCAACCGCGGCCTTTGTGTCGAGATTTTTTGAAGTCCCTGCAAATCTATATCCATTGCGCCGCATTACTGACTGATATATCCAGATTGCGCGACTGAAAGAAAGCCACCATTTGTGCCACGACAGCGGGCGAGGGCGTTGTTGATTTCAGCGCACTTTCGGCTTCATCCACCAAATTGGCTGGCACACTGTCGCGCCGGATGTCTATGAGATCACCGATAAAGGCGTTCGTGAATTCGGGATGCGCCTGCACGGAATATGCGGTTTTGCCGTAAACAATGGCGGCATTTTCGCAGAACTCAGAGCGGCCCACGGTTTTTGCACCTATCGGCAATTGCGTGACTTGATCTTGGTGCCATGCGTTGATTGTGACGGGTTCGGCTACCCCATCAAACTGGTATTCATGTGGCCCAATGGCCCAACCATCTGCGTATTTTTCAACCTTACCACCTAAGGCCTGTGCAAGGATTTGATGACCGAAACAAATGCCAACAATCGGGATGTCAGCGGTAAATGCGTTTCGAATGAAGTCCTCAAGGTCCGCGATCCAAAGCAGGTCTTCGTAGGATGAATGTGCGGATCCTGTAATCAGCCAGCCATCGCATTCGGTCACGGATTTTGGCAGTTCGCCATCCAGAACCGCGTAAGCCTGAAACGTCATCCCGTTGCCGGCCAGCAGGGTGGTGAACAGATCATTAAAATCGCCATGCTTGGCTTTGATGTCGGGCAGGGCGCGGCCTGTGCGTAGGATGCCAATTTTCACTATTTATTCCAATCCAAAATCAATGATTGTGCGGATGCCCTCACCGCGATCCAAGGCGGCAAAACCGTCGTTGATTCGCGATAACGGCAGGCGGTCAGTCAGCATGTCATCAAGGTTCAATCGCCCGTCCATGTACAGGCGCGCAAGGCGTGGCATGTCGACCCGAAATTGGTTTGATCCCATGTCACAGCCCATGACTTTGCGTTCGGCGATAAAATGCCCGAAAGGCAGGGCGACCTTTTCATCCAGCCCCATCAGGCCGATCATAATGGTGGTGCCGCCTTTTCGCGTGCTCAGAAAACACTGTTCGACCAGCTTTGGGTTTCCGACGGCGTCAAACGCGTATTCAACACCTTTGCCACCGGTTTCGGCCAAGATTGCATCAACGGGATCGGTTTCTTTGGGGTTCACGATGTGCGTCGCGCCAAGTTTGCGCGCCATGGCCAGCCGATCAACGTTCAAGTCCACAGCGATGATGTTCAGCGCACCGGCAAGGCGGGCGGCCTGAATGGTGGACAGACCCACCGCGCCACACCCAAAGACAGCAACGCTTTCACCGGCGCGAAGTTGCGCTGTACGGGTGACAGCGCCCCAGCCCGTCATCACGCCACACCCGATAAGGGCGGCGCGGTCCAACGGCATCGCGGTGTCGACTTTGCTAAGCGCGTTTTCGTGCACAAGGATTTCTTCGGCAAATCCTGACAGGTTCATGAACTGCTGTACGGGTCGGCCACCAGACGACAAACGCGGCGGTTCATCCGAGTTGCGGTGCAAACTGTCGCCATCTTCGCAGATTGACGGCCGGCCAGACAGGCACATGTCGCAGCACCCGCAAAACGCAGAGAGGCACCCAATCACATGGTCGCCGGGTTTCAGGTAATTGACGCCGGCACCCACCGCTTGGACGATGCCTGCGGTCTCATGGCCCAAAACGGCCGGTACGGACAGCGGCAAGTGACCACGCATGAAATGCAGATCGGTGTGGCACAGGCCCGTGGCGGCAACCTGCACGCGGACCTCGTTGTGGGCCGGATTGCCCAACGTGACGTCCTCGATCACCAGATCAGCGCCGAATTCTTTCAGAAGTGCTGCTTTCATGTCAGGCTCCTATCAGAGTGCATTACAGTGCGTGATCAAAAAAGAATTGCAGTCGCGCTGTGACGGCATCGGGTGCCTCAAGGTTCACGATATGACCTGCCTTCGGGATGATCGTGACATGCGCGCCGGCGATCCGGCTGGCGATGGCATGTGCGTAAGCGGGCGGTGTTTCAGCGTCATCTGCCCCCGCCATCACCAGCGTGGGGCAGGTAATATCGCCCAGTTTATCAAGTGCATCGTGGTGCGCGATCAGACGTGTCGTTAGGGCCAAGCCGTTGACGCGTGCGCGCGACATTGATGCAATGGTGTCTAACTTGATTTCTTCGGAACAACTTGGCCCAACGATGGCGCGGATCATCCCGTTTGAAAACTCTGCAGGCGTTGTGCCACTTGCAAGATCGGCCAAGATCGGGTCCGCAAAGCTGCTTGGCTCCACGTCACTGCCGAATGCAAATTTGGGTGAGCTGTCGAGAATTGCGATGCTTTGCACAAGATCGGGATGCGCTGCTGCGAAGTGTTGCAAGATCATTCCGCCCACAGACAGCCCGACGAAATGCGCCGATCTTAGGGACAGATCATCGCGCACAAACGACGCAAGCGTGTCGACGATAACGTCCATGTCCGCATCATCCGCAGCATCCTGTGATCCGCCAAAGCCGGGCATGTCCCACGCGATACATCTATACTCGTCGTTGAAAGCGGCCATTTGCGGCGCCCATGCTGTCGCTGATCCGGCCATTGCATGTAGGAAAATGATCGCGCCTTTGATCGGCGCACCAACTTCTTGCCACGCAATTTTATCCGATTTGTTTTGCATGATGGCGCCCCTGAAAATGAACTTGATAAATTTGTGTATTCATGAATACAGTATCCGTAGATAGACGGCAATTGCAATAACTCCCAAAGGACCCTCATGACCGATAGACCCCAGATTGCGATCGACCTGTCTGACCCGGCGGTGTTTGACCAAGGCATCCCCCAAGAGGCGTTCGCGCAATTGCGTGCGATGGACGGATTGGCGTGGAATGATCTGCCAAGCGAGGGTGAGGGTGCAGGATTTTGGTCCGTCGGACGCTTTGATGATGTGCTAACGGTCAGCCGAGATCCCGAGACGTTTTCTTCTGCGATTGGTCACATTCAAATTTATAATATCGATGATGATGCAATCGACGTGCGCGCATCGATGATCGACCTCGATCCGCCAGACCACACGCGCCTGCGACGTTTGGTAAACCCCGGTTTTATCCCACGCGTCATCAAAACCTACGCGGAAGTCGTCAGTGAACGGGCGGGGGCGCTGCTTGACAAAATGCTGGCAGATGGCGGAGGCGATTGGGTGTCTGGCGTGTCTAAGCCGATCCCGATCGGGATTATTTGCGACATGTTGGGTGTGCCGGAAGAAGACCGCGATCTGATGATCGAGATGACCGATTATCTGGTGGCTGGCACATCAGCCGAACCGCTCGATGCGTCCGCGTACGGCAACACGACTCCGTTGCGATTGCTGCCATTTAACAGCCCCGCCGCCCATGGTTTGCGCGAATATGCCCGAAAGCTGGGTGAAAAGCGCCGCGAGAACCCACAAGACGATCTGGTCAGCCAGCTGGTCACATTGGACATCGATGGCGAAAAGCTGACTGATGACGAATACACCAACTTTTTCCGCCTATTGATCTTTGCGGGCAATGAGACAACCCGCACGGCGATATCGCATCTTGCGCTATTAATGATTGAACATCCTGACCAGTTTGCGCGTCTTAAGACCGAGCCAGAACTGTTGGATAATGCGGTTGAAGAGATCGTGCGCTATTCGTCGCCGATCCTGTATTTCCGACGTACAGCCACCAAAGACACCGAACTGTCGGGTACCAAGGTCGCTAAGGGTGAACGCGTCGTGATGTGGTATTCGAGCGCGAATTTTGATGAAGCGCGTTTTGATGATGCGGCGACTTTTGATATCGCCCGCGCACGGATGCCCATCCACGCGGGATACGGTGGGGGTGGCGTGCATACATGCATAGGCGCGGGCCTTGCGCGGATCGAACTGAAAGGTTTGCTGCAAGAAATACTGGCCCGCGATATTCAGATGGAACTGGTCGAGCCACCGGAATATGTCAGCACCAATTTCGTCAACGGGATCGAACATCTGAACCTGCGTATGACAAAAGGCCCAGACGCATGAGCGAGCGCTTCACGGAATTTGACGTCCGCCGTGTGGTCGTTGAATCTGAGATCATAACGTCGTTCTATCTGGCCCCCAAAACCCCGTTGGCGCGCCATTACATCCCCGGTGAATACCTGCTGTTTGAACATGCCGTGGCTGGGGCTGATCCTGTGCGGCGCGAATATTCGATATCGGGGCAAGATGGCGACTGTTTGCGCGTGACTATTAAGCGCGAAGATGCGCCAGATGCGACCTTTCCTGCCGGTGTTATGTCGACGCGTTTCCACACGTCGATCAAGGCAGGGGATACGGTCCGCGCGGCGGGACCCATGGGAAAGTTCACGTTGGACCGCACCTCATCGCGGCCTGTTGTTTTGCTGAGCGGTGGCGTCGGGATCACGCCAATGATGGCAATGGGGCATGAGCTGGCTGAGGCTGGCACACGCAATGTTGTTTTCATCCATGCCTGTGAAAACGGGCGCGTGCATGCGATGGGCGATGAGGTGCGTGGACTTGCAGCAGGTCACGCTAACATGTCGGCCCATTTTCTGTACCGCACGCCTGATCCCCAAGACCGTGCGGGCGTTGATTACGACACCCACGGGATGATCGATCAGGCATTATTGGAAACGCTTTTGCCGACCGGTGAATGTGACTTTTATCTATGTGGACCAGGCCCGTTCATGCAGGCGATGTATGATATGTTGCATGACATGGGTGTTGCTACAGATCGGATTCAATATGAATTTTTCGGCCCAGCCAGCGTGTTGAAACCCAAGGGTGCGGCACCCAAAGTGGCCAGAGAGAATGCCGCTGGGCCCCAAATTACCTTCGCTAAGTCTGGCGTGACCGCAGGTTGGGACGCTGAGTCTGAAAACCTGTTGGAGTTTGCCGAGGATCAGGGCGTGATGGTTGATTACAGCTGCCGT
>JAPKCR010000220.1 GCA_026421135.1 Sulfitobacter sp.
GCCTTTTTCGGGGGGCTAGGCGGCATGGCGATCGTCGCAGCCTTTTGGGGTGTCTGGCATGCAATGTCAGGGTTGGCGCTTGCTAAAATCATGTCGCGCACGGTAGCTGCGCGATGACCGGTATTCTCATCACAGGCGGTGCAGGTATGGTTGGTCGTGCATTGGTGCAGGCATTACCTTCCCAAGATGTTCTCGTGACAGACCTCACGCGCGGGGGATTGCCTGAACACCTCGCGTTTCAGCGGATGGATGTAACAAGCGGCGATCCTGATACCATAATCGGCAAGGTGCGCCCCGACGTTGTCTTACACCTTGCGTCGATCGTCACCCCGCCGCAGGGGATGACCCGCGAAGAGGCTTTTGCGGTGGATGTCACTGGGACACGCAATGTGCTGGATGCTTGTCTAAAGTTCGGTGTCAGACGGCTCGTCGTGACCAGTTCAGGTGCCGCGTATGGGTACCATCCTGACAACCCGGTCCCGTTAACAGAAGACGCACCTTGCCGGGGAAACCCCGAATTTGCGTACGCAGACCACAAGCGTCAGGTCGAAGAAATGCTGGCTACCGCACGGCAAGGGAAACCGGAACTTGAGCAGGTCGTCTTGCGTATCGGCACTGTGCTGGGTGCGGGAACCGACAACCAGATTACCGCACTTTTTCGCCGCAAACGTCTGCTCGCAATCAAAGGCAGCGACGGCCCGTTTGTCTTTATCTGGACCCGCGACCTCGCAAGGATCGTTCTGCGGGCTGCAACTGATGGTCCGGCTGGCATTTTCAACGTGGCGGGGGATGGATGGCTTTCTATTGATGAACTGGCCAAGGCATTAGACAAGCCGATTTTGCGCCTTCCTGCGTGGGCGGTCAAAGCCGCACTGGCCGTGGCCCATCCACTGGGTCTGTCACAGTACGGGCCGGAACAGGTGCGGTTCTTGCAATATCGCCCTGTTCTGGACAACGACAGGCTCAAGCGCATTTTCGGCTACACTCCCGAGTTAAGCTCGGCCGAGGTTTTCGAACTATGGAGGCGGGAGGCAGAAGGATGAAGACTGCAGTGATCTCGGGCGGTAACGGCGGCTTGGGTAGTGCCATGGCCAAACAGCTTGAGGGGCAGGGATGGCACTGCGTTCTGATGGATGTGAATATTATGGGCCTAAAGGCATCCGACAGCCGCACACCGATTGCTGTGGACCTTACAGATAGAATGGCGCTGGACCGCGCGGCGTCACACATAATAACCACGCGACCGTCTATCGACATGGTGATCTATAACGCTGGCGTGTCGCAAATCGCCCCGTTTGGGGAAACGGACGCGGATAGCCACCGGCGGGTGTTCGACATCAATTATTTTGCCGCCGTTGAAATGGCGCGGATGTTCCTGCACCCCATTCGCAAAAGCGGCGGGACGCATCTGGCGATCTCTTCGGTTGCTGGTTTTGCCCCGCTTCACGGGCGAACTGCATATGCCGCATCAAAACACGCAATGCAGGGCTTCTTCTCATCTCTGCGGTCCGAGGAAGAGGCATTTGGTGTGCGTTGCCTGATCGCTGCCCCCAGCTTTGTCGCGACTAATATCGGCAATGCCGAACGCTCAGACGACGGGATAATGCGTCCCGGTGCCGCGACAGATGGCATTGATCATATGACCCCCGAAGCCGCTGCGAAAGCGATCCTTCGCGGCGCGTTCAAAGGGAAAGAATTTATACCGGTTGGTCGTGTGGCGCTGTTAGCCTCATTGTTGATGCGTGTGTCGCCCGGATTTTACCAGCAGTCCATGCGGCGGAGTCTTCGTGCAGAAAACTCGGACAAATGACCTCTGCTCATCACTCCAATTCGATGGCGGAATGCAGCGTCGGGCATTCGACGTTTAAACCTTTTTTCTCCAGCTCGCTTTTCATAGCAGACATCCCCCTGTCAAAGTCCCCGTGTACGAGAAAAATCGTTTTTGGTCGCCCAGTATGTGACACCCAATAAAGAAGCTCTCTTTGATCTGCGTGTGCGGAAAACCCATTGATCGTGTGGATGGCAGCCTTGACCTGTATGTCTTCACCAAAAAGCTTGATATGCTTTGCCCCGTCTACGATCTGTCGCGCCAACGTACCTTCAGCAGCAAAACCGACAAACACAATGCTGCATTCGGGTCGCCATATGTTGTGTTTTAAATGTTGGCGCACGCGCCCACCTGTACACATTCCTGACCCGGCCATGATCACAGCGCCGCCCCTAATGCGATTGATCGACTTGGATTCTTCAACTTGTCGGGTAAAACGCAGCCCGTGCGGATGGAATGGATTTTGGCCGGCCAGCATAACATCGCGCACTTCGGGGCTGAAACCATTGGCGTGCCGCCTGAAAATTTCTGTCGCGGAAATCGCCATCGGACTGTCCAGAAAGATTGCCAGTGACCCGGGAAGGTCCTTGCTGTTTATCGCGTTTTTCAGGTGGAAGAGGATCTCTTGGGTCCGCTCCATGGCAAAGGTCGGGATCACGACATTACCGCCTCGGGCGACGGTCTCGGTAATCACATCATTAAGCTCGGCATTCGATGCTTCACGGTCCTTATGCATCCTGCCGCCGTAGGTTGTCTCCATGACAACGTAATCACATTCCGGCGGCGGGGTCGCGTTCGACAATATCGCGTGCCCTGGGCTGCCCAGATCACCTGAAAAAACAATGCGTCGGGTGGTTCTCTGTTCGGTAGCTTCTACAACGACAGAAGCAGAGCCCAATATATGTCCAGCGTTGATAAAGCGGATTTTGACAGCTTCATTCAAAGCAAAATCTTCGTCATAGCTGACATTGCTTCCAAAGAAATCCAAGGCGAACAGCACATCAATCTGATCATAAAGCGGCCGGATTTCATCTTGGCCGCCACGTTGCTTATGCCGTGAAGCGCGTGCAGCGTCTTCTTCCTGGATATGGGCAGAGTCTATCATGATCAGCTTGGAGAGTTCGCGCGTCGCAGCTGTCGTGATGATTGTTCCGGCAAAGCCTCGCTTGACCAGCAAGGGGATCCGGCCGCAATGGTCCAGATGGGCGTGGGTTAAAAGCAGGAAATCAATTTCTGAAGGGTCAAAACCGAAATCGCCTGCATTCTCCTCGTCCGCATGTCTTGCCCCTTGGAACATGCCGCAATCGATGAGTATCCGCAAACCACCCGCCTCAAGCAGGTGGCACGATCCGGTAACGCTTTGCGCCGCGCCGTGAAAGGAAGTCTTCATAGACTAGGCTCCTATTTGGAATGCTATGCTTTCCAAAAGTCCTATCACCTTGTTGGACCCACCTTTTGATACCTATCAATTGCATGGTTTCGTTTTATCAGGTTGTCCGAAGGCAATGGACATAAAAACGCGCAGATCTAAGCGCGGGCCAGCGGTTCCATGTCCAGTCTATAATCCTCGGCCACGCAAAACAGCGTCTTATTTGGCACCTCGTACCAGTTTTCGCCCCCAGTGACCGGTTCGGACGCGATCTCAACAGACCGATACGAAGTATTTAGATCATGATGCACATGGACCCGGTTACAAATCGGGCAGTGAAAAACATGGTCACGCACCAAATATTGAAGTGATCGATTAAAGCGTGACCCAATCAGTTGGTCGCCGTCAGTCAGCACAATGTTCAGACCAACGCGAGCGTCGGGATCAATCTGCGCCGACCACACAAGGATCTGTTATAATCCCATCTTCACAACTGATTTAATCCCGCGTTCAGGGTGCTGCAAAAAGAGCCCCATCAGATATCTAAATATATGTTCGCTATCTGTCGTACCCATGATTTCGACCCGGTGAAGCGGATCCATGTGTTCAAGGATCAGCGGCTTTACGAGGTCGAAATTCGGGACCGTCCCGTTGTGGGCAAATATCCATTTACCATGATGAAAGGGGTGGGTGTTTTCAATGCTCGTGCCCCCAACCGTTGCCCGGCGGACATGGGCGACAACGGTGCGTGCATAAATTCGCGCTGCTTTGCGCGCAAAATGTTCGCCATGGTAGGCAACCCAGATTTGTTTCTCGACCAATGGCAGTCCGTCATTGTAGTCAGCAACTCCCCAGCCGTGGCCGTGGGAATAACCCTGCATGTCGTTTTTACTTTGCATCATCAATGCGTTTTGCGCTCTTACCAAACCGCATTCAACGCGAGTAGGTTCATTGGCATGCATTGCGTAAAGTCGACACATATTTTTACCCTTAATCTTGCATAAGCGCACAATACCAACCCACCCAAAGCCCGGATGATCTAAATCAGTTAGTCCCTAAAAAGTTGCGATAAGTTCAAAGCGAACTTCGCAGGAGTAAAGGCACCGAATGATTGACCTTTCCAATGTCGCGGCGCGCCTTTTGGCAGACGAACCCGCATTGTTGACCTCATTGGATTTTGGCCCCTTCGTGCGTCAAGGCACCGGGTCAGGCCCCTCCCTTTTGATCGGAGATGTGTCTGAAATTAACTTGATGCGACCTGGGCGAACATCGCGCCTTGATCATCGGATGGCGCACCTTGCACACGCGGGGGATGTGGTTTTGGTTCGCGAAAGGGACCCGGTCTTTGAAGGCTACCTGCAAGAATTTTGCACGCTAAAGGATATCGAGTTTTTTGGTACTGATCCGACTTGTGACGACGGGGTAGCCAAGCAGGCGCTAACATCCGCCCCCCTATTTGATCACCTTGTTGATGTAACCCGGAAAAACGGGGGCCTTACGATCCAGCCTTACCTCACAACCGAAACCATCTGGCACCTTGCGAAGGCGATCGGAGAACGGGCAAATTGCATCGTCAATGTAAGTGGCCCATCGTCAAGGATCAGCCTAAGAGCGAACGACAAGCTGTGGTTTGTCCAACTCGCCCGAACCGTTATCGGGAATGACGCGGTGCCCCCTACGATATCGGCCTATGGCCCCATGGCTTCAGCAGCCTTGATCCAATGGTTCAGCACGCAAGGTAAGCAGGTCATTGTCAAGGTTCCAGACAGCGCGGGATCTGCCGGCAATATTAGACTCGATCCCGAAATACTCGAAAACCTGAGCACGGACGAGATCGAAGCGCTGTTAATAGAACGGCTTCACGGAACCGGTTGGGCCGACACCTATCCGATCTTGGTTGGTGTATGGGATTCCAACGTATCCTGCACGCCCTCAGTGCAAATGTGGATTCCTCACATTTCCGAAGGCCAGCCGACCGTTCAGGGTGTCTTTGAACAGCGGGTATTCGGCCCGACCGCGGCATTTGTCGGTGCAATAAAATCAAGACAACCTGCCACGCTGCAACATGCACTTGCCGATC
>JAPKCR010000221.1 GCA_026421135.1 Sulfitobacter sp.
ATCAAATACGAAATAACGTTGCCTTAAGGGAGAGGATCACCATGTCACGTGTCGCACTTGTGACCGGAGGTAGCCGTGGAATTGGCGCCGCCATTTCAACAGCACTCAAGGACGCCGGCTATACCGTCGCCGCCACCTACGCAGGCAACGATGAGGCCGCTGCAAAATTTACCGAAAGTACCGGCATCAAGACCTACAAATGGAACGTCGCAGATTACGACGGCTCCAAGGCCGGGATTGCAAAGGTCGAATCAGATCTTGGCCCAGTTGAGGTAATTGTTGCCAACGCAGGCATCACGCGCGACGCGCCTTTCCACAAAATGACGCCAGATCAATGGCACGAGGTCGTCAACACCAACCTGACAGGCGTGTTTAACACAATTCACCCGATCTGGCCCGGCATGCGTGAACGCAAGTTTGGACGTATCGTGGTTATCAGCTCGATCAACGGCCAAAAGGGACAGTTTGCGCAGGTCAACTATGCCGCGACCAAAGCCGGTGATCTGGGCATCGTGAAATCCCTCGCTCAGGAAGGCGCGCGTGCAAACATCACGGCCAATGCGATTTGCCCGGGCTATATCGCCACTGACATGGTCATGGCCGTGCCGGAAAAAGTGCGCGATTCGATTGTTGCACAAATCCCGACAGGTCGTTTGGGTGAACCAGAAGAAATTGCACGTGCGGTTCTGTTTCTGGTCGCGGATGATGCTGGATTCATCAATGGCTCCACGATCTCCGCGAATGGCGCGCAGTACCTCGCCTGATCTGACCGCCACCTAATTTGCGAAAGGCCAGTGCTGAAAAGCATTGGCCTTTCGTCGTTATTCTGCAGTTCAGCGAGCGCGCCTTACCGAACCAAATAGCCATCCCCAAAATTCATGCGTTGCTCGCGCCCGTGCGCGATGGGCCTCTTCTATTGCGTTTCGGGCGGCACGGTTTGTTGTTGCTTCAATCATCGCCATATTCCATCTATCAAGCATTTCTATTCTGTGCCTAAGATGGGCCTGCAATAACATCTGCACAAACGAGACTTTCTTTTATTCACACAAGAATTACTTAACTGATATGTCTGACAGACTGCCCCCACTGACCGCCTTGCGCGCATTTGAAGCTGCTGCAAGACACCTTTCCTTTGCATCAGCGGCAGCGGAATTGAACGTCACACCTGCTGCGCTTAGTTTCCAGATCAAATCTCTTGAGGCCCATTTCGGCGCGCCACTTTTCCGGCGTCTCAATCGCGCAGTCGAATTGACCGAAGCAGGGGCCGCCCTTGCCCCGGGCACCACGGACGGGTTTCGAACGCTGGCCGTCGCATGGCGGGCCGCTCAACGCACCCAAGACCACCAGTCATTAACAGTGACCGCAGGCCCCGCGTTTACGGCCAAATGGCTGGCCCCACGGCTTTACGAATTTGCGCAAACTCACCCCGAGATTGAACTGAGATTTTCAGCGTCGTTGCGTAAGATGGACTTTGCTCGTGACAATATTGATGTAGCGATACGGTTTGGCACTTCGGTTGATCCTGAACTATTCGCCCTCCCCCTAGCTGAGGAATGGGTCACACCGGTCATGACACCCGAAATGGCAAAACGATATCCTACGCCAGCCAGCCTGCGGGATGCGCCGCTGATTATCGACGAATCGATCACGTTTCTGGACCCGCCGACGAATTGGGATAGCTGGTTTGCCGCCATGGGGCTTGCAGCACCCACCATGCAAGGCCCCCGCTTTTCGCAGGCAGATCATGCAACCGACGCCGCGTTGGCCGGTGCGGGCGTCGTTTTGGGCAGGCGGGCGCTGGTAATCAAGGATCTCGCCGAAGGGCGTCTCGTAGCTCCCTACAACGCGGCGCTTGCGACAGGTGCGCGGTTCTGGTTTCTTTGTCCGAAGTCGGCACAAGATCGCCCGCAGATCGTCGCGTTTAAGGAATGGATCATGCGCGAAATTAATAAAACATCGGACATCGCTGACAGCATTCGAATCATTTCAAGACATCCCGTATGACGCGGTCGCGCGCCACCTTGGTCGGGTTTGTCGCGGTTCTTTTATGGTCGCTACTTGCCCTTTTCACTGTCGGAACAGCACCTACACCGCCCCTGCTATTGAATACTTTGTGTTTTTTGATCGGTGGCGTGTTGGGGCTGTTTTGGTGCATTGCAACCGGTACCCTTGGCACCCTTCGAACGGTACCACTGCGGATCTATATTTTTGGGATTGCAGGTCTTTTCGGGTATCACGCATTATATTTTTCGGCCCTGCGTCTCGCCCCCGCAGCCGAGGCTGGATTAATCGCGTATCTTTGGCCTTTGTTGATTGTTGTTTTTTCTGGCCTGTTGCCCGGTGAGATCTTACGCAGGGGGCATGTAATTGGCGCGGCCTTGGGCTTTGCAGGGGCGGCGCTCATCATCTCGAACGGATCGGGCAGCTTTCAGTCGCAATACCTGCCGGGGTATCTGCTTGCGATCTGCTGCGCCCTGACATGGTCGGGCTATTCGTTGCTGTCGCGTCGTATCGGCACGGCACCAACGGCAAGCGTCGTGGTGTTCTGCCTGGGCACAGCAGCACTGTCCCTGCCCCTGCATCTGCTGTTCGAAGATACCATCTTGCCAGCAACAGCAGTCGGTTGGGCCAGCATTGTTGGATTGGGCTTAGGCCCTGTCGGGTTGGCTTTTTATGTTTGGGATGTTGGGGTTAAACGCGGCGATATTCAACTATTGGGCACCAGCTCTTATCTGGCCCCTTTGCTATCAACGCTTATTTTGGTGGTTTCAGGTGTCACGCCTGCCAAACCCGTCTTGTTTTGGGCGGCTGCGCTGATCACTGGCGGCGCTCTTTTCGCAGCGCGCGCCAGCTATGGTAAGTCTAGCTTAAAATCTTAAGCGGATAGTCTGGTAATCTCTTCCTTCAGTCGAAGCTTTTTCTTCTTCATCGTCGCAACCTTCAGATCGTCGATGCCCGGGGACCGCTGTGCCTTCTCTACAGCGTCGCTCACCGCCGAATGTTTCCGTTTCAAAGCTTCAAGATGCGCGTCAAATGCCACTTAACTCTCCTTTTTTGAATGTTGCGTAACCTGAGTGAACCACGAAAGAATCCACCTGTCACGCGGCAGCGCAGCAAATCTCCCAACAAATTTATAGATAGGCCGGTTAATGCCTAAAACGGCTGCGCGACGGCGCCCGCAAGATAATCAATTCGGCCATGCGACCAGTACGAGGGGCGATCGGTAGCACCTCGATGCTGCCCATATCATGAGGTAAAGCGCGGATCAGATCAGGAAGACGCTCAGCGCGGTGAATGAAATGCGCCTGCCCTTTCGGGGCCAACCGCTTGGCCGCTATCTCGACCCACTTGGCCAGCGGGGTCTGTTCACCCATTGAAGTTTCACGGGCGCTGTCCAACGACGCGATAGAGGCTTCACGATCAAAGTACGGGGGGTTCGCCAGCACGTGGTCAAACTGACGTTGCCGCAGCGTCAACGGCATTGCAGAAAGATCGGCTTCGAAGACCTCGAACGCGGTATGGTTGCGGCGGGCAAGCCTAGCATAGGCGGATTGCACCTCGACCCCGGTCAGGGCGAGTCCGGGTACTCGCGCGCCCAGACACAAGGACGCGGCGCCGACTCCACAGCCCAACTCCAGCACCCGTTGCCCGGCCTGCGCAGGCACCGTTGCAGCCAATAAAACAGGGTCAACGCCAGCCCGGTACCCCTTGCGAGGCTGCCACAGATGCAGCTTGCCCCCCAGAAAGGCATCATGGGTCAGATCATCGGGGTCAAAACTGTGCACGGCGTTAGTCTGGCAGTACGGTTGGGATGTCGTTGTCGCGCATTACCCGCAGGGCAGCGCTGTGCTTGTCCTCATGAACCATCAACCTCCGGGGGAATATTCCAATGCCACCTTCAAGCACGCTCATATTTACGTCCAATGGAAAGCAGTCTATATCCTCGCCCTGAAGAAGGGCGCTGGCAAAAGCGATGATCGTCGGGTCAGTTGTGCGCAAAAGTTCCTTCATAACAGAGATGTAAGTGCAATCGCCTAAGATTGTCGAGCCTTTCAGATGGGGTCGTGTAGATGAAAATGGACATAAGTCAAAAACCACATGACCGTATGGCCAGCTATCTTGCTGCCGATATGACGGCTGTGAATGACCTGATCCGCGACCGCATGGCATCCGAACATGCGCCTCGCATCCCCGAAGTCACGGCACATCTGGTTGAGGCAGGCGGCAAACGTTTGCGCCCGATGCTGACTTTGGCTGCGGCCCATATCTGCGGTTATAGTGGGTCCTATCACGTGCATCTTGCCGCCACGGTTGAGTTTATCCATACCGCAACGTTGCTGCATGATGATGTCGTCGACGAAAGCGGCCAACGGCGCGGGCGCCCCACGGCGAACCTGCTGTGGGACAATAAGTCGTCAGTGCTGGTGGGCGACTACCTGTTTGCACGCAGCTTTCAATTGATGACCGAGACGAACAACATGCGCGTGTTGGCGATCTTGTCCAACGCATCGGCAACGATTGCGGAAGGCGAAGTCCTGCAACTGACGGCGGCGCAGAACCTTGCCACTGACGAATCTGTTTATCTAAAGGTCGTACGTGGCAAGACGGCTGCTTTGTTTTCCGCCGCGACCGAAGTTGGCGGTGTGATCGCTGGTGCCCCTGCCGCCCAGATCAAGGCGCTGTATGACTATGGGGATGCGTTGGGGATTGCATTTCAGATCGTCGATGATCTGTTGGATTATCAAGGCGATGCACAGGCCACCGGCAAAAATATTGGCGACGATTTCCGTGAAAAGAAACTGACCTTGCCTGTGATCAAGGCCATCGCAAAATCAGATGCCGAAGAACGCGCCTTTTGGATCCGCACCATCGAAAAAGGGCGTCAGGAGGAAGGCGATTTGGATCACGCCCTAGCCCTGCTGAACAAGCATGACACGCTAACCGCGACCAAGTCGGATGCTTTGGAATGGGCTGCCCAGGCAAAGGCTGCCTTGCACGCGCTTCCCGACCACGAGCTTCG
The DNA here is from genome assembly GCA_026421135.1 of Sulfitobacter sp. Classification (GTDB taxonomy): domain Bacteria; phylum Pseudomonadota; class Alphaproteobacteria; order Rhodobacterales; family Rhodobacteraceae; genus Sulfitobacter. The sequence goes on from JAPKCR010000221.1 coordinate 5,021, forward strand.
CGAAATGCTGCACGACCTTGCGGATTATGTTGTGGCGCGAATTAACTAATAACCTCGGCGGCGGCGACCCACCAATCGGGGTGCGCGCGGTCAATCCGCGCGGCCGCGTGGTTTGCTGCATCCTCGGTCCCGTACAGACCAAAGCAGGTGGCCCCAGACCCTGACATCCGCGCCAACAGCGCATCGTCAAGCGCCCCAAGGCATGCCGCGATTTCGGGAACAATCTCCATCGCAGGTGCGTCTAGG
>JAPKCR010000833.1 GCA_026421135.1 Sulfitobacter sp.
GATACCAATGTCGGTCGACCGCGAAAGACCCGATGCTATCACATCGACCGCTTCGTCGACGGTTTCGGGGATATCCAGTGATCTGGCAAAATAGTTAAATGTTCCTGACGGAATGATGCCCATCTGATTGGGTTGCCCGCGCAATCCTGCCGCCACGCCACAAATGGTCCCATCCCCGCCTGCAGCAACGATTGTAATGTCAGGGTCTGCTTTCGCGACGTCCTCTGCGATCTTGGCGAGGTCAGTGTTCGGTTCAAAAGTGACGAATTTCGTCTTGATCCCGTGGGTTTCAAACCGATCAGCGATAGACTTTTTTCGGGTATGGCCGTCTTTTCGCCCAGACCCGCTGTTTAGGATTATGGTGACGGTACTGGGCTTCATTCTGAACCTGCTGGTGTATTTGAGCTTTAACGCCTCAGGACACCGAATGGTTCAAAGTATAGGCCAGAACACTTAGCATTTATCGATTGGCCTGCCTGTGTAAATGTCGTTGTCGACCTTTACGGAAACACGGCCGTCGGGCAAGTCGCGAACAAAGATGCCCTGAACAGACACGGTGGTACCGATTGTGATAGTGCGTAGCATTTGAATCCCCCCAGAAACTTGGCTGTAGTTCACTTATAAGTGGTACTTCTGATGTGTCTAGCAGCAAACGCGCCAAGTGCACATTATCTGATAACCACTAACACCAATCACTCGATGGTGGTTAGAGCCAGTCCCTAAGTATCGGGATCAGTGGAATATCCGCTGCTGGCATCGGATAATCCTTGAGGGCATTTGCGCGAACCCATTTCAATGTCTGCCCCTCACGCGCATGCGGTGTGCCTTCCCACTTGCGGCACGCAAAAAGCGGCATCAACAAGTGGAAGTCATCATAAGCGTGGCTGGCAAACGTTAGCGGGGCAAGACACGACGCCCATGTGTCGATCCCTAGTTCTTCTTGCAACTCGCGGATCAAGGCGGCTTCAGGCGTTTCGCCGGTTTCGACCTTACCGCCGGGAAATTCCCATAAGCCCGCCATAGACTTGCCGGCCGGGCGCTGTGCCAAAAGCACGCGCCCGTCCACGTCGATCAAGGCAACAGCCGAGACCAACATCGTCTTCACGAACGATAATCTGCGTTGATGTCGATATAGCCGTGCGTCAGATCGCAGGTCCAAACTGTCGCCTTACCGGTCCCTAGGCCCAAATCGACGCCGATCTCGATATTCTGCCCCTTCATATGAGCGGCGGCAGCTTCCTCAGAGTAGTCGGGACTGCGCCAGCCATCTTTGGCGACCTCAATATTACCAAAGCGGATCGACAGGCGGTCGCGGTCCGCAGCGGCACCTGATTTTCCGACCGCCATTACCACGCGACCCCAGTTCGGGTCCTGGCCTGCAATAGCCGTTTTGATTAGTGGTGAATTAGCAATCGCCATGCCATGAACCTTGGCATCTTTGTCCGTTGCTGCACCAGTTACAGCGATTTCGACAAACTTTGTTGCGCCTTCGCCATCCCGAACCACCTGATGGGCAAGGTTTAGCATGACACCGTGCAACGCGCTGGCGAATTCTTGACTTTCGCTGGCATCGACGCC
>JAPKCR010000222.1 GCA_026421135.1 Sulfitobacter sp.
CTAAAAATTTGCGTTCGCTAGCTGGATTGCTATTTCGGGAGCGTGGCTGGAAACACGCGCGTTCACAAAAGCGGATACAACGATCGCCAAACCCACCGCATCGGCGACCAACACGACCCAATCGATACGGGTTTCATCCCTATATATCAGGCGCGCCGCTTTAAGCTTGGCCAACATACGACGGGATCCTTTGTGGCAGAACAGATTTCATGCCGCAATGTTGGCAAGAGTTTGTGTCGAAATTTTGGTCAGATCATGAGCTGTCTTTGACATCAGGTGCGCGTTTTACAGGCTTGGAGTCCGCGCTAGTTGATCGTAACGTAATGCTTATGAATGAAAATGTGCTCACATCGCAGCCTCTTGGTTTTCCTGTGCCCGATTTTGTCGCGCCGCCCCTGCCACCGCGCGAAGGGTTCGCCGGGAAATATGCAAAGCTGGAACCGTTGACGGCGCAGGCCCACGCGGCGTTGCTGTTCAGCGCTTTCGAGGGGCAAGATCAACTTTGGCATTACATGTACGATGGCCCGTTTTCATCATCGTCTCAGTTTCACCGATGGGTCCGCGATACTGAAACGCGCAATGATCCAATGTTCTATGCGATCAAGAACCTTGAGACTGGACATTGGGAAGGGGTTGCAAGTTATCTGCGCATCGCCCCTGCCGCCGGTTCGATCGAGGTCGGCTCGATCACTTTCAGCCCAGCGTTGCAACGCACACGCGCCGCGACCGAGGCAATGTATCTTATGATGGCATGGGCATTTGAGGCAGGATACCGACGCTATGAATGGAAATGCAATGCATTGAACATTCCCTCGCGGCGGGCCGCCCAGCGGCTGGGGTTCAGCTATGAAGGCATCTTTCGTCAGGCCGCTGTGGTGAAGGGGCGCAACCGGGACACAGCTTGGTTTGCAGCGATTGATGCAGAGTGGTCAGGTCTGAAAGCGGCGTTTGACGCATGGCTTTCCCCTAGTAACTTTGACGATGGTGGCAAACAACGCGAGAGCCTGTCCGACCTGACCAGATTGGTGCGCGTCACAAGCGATCCGCTTGTTTAGGCGCACATGTTCTAGATTGCGATGCGCTGGGCCAACCGGTTCTGGACCAAGCCCGCAATGTTAGCTCTTTCCGCCTCTGTCGGCTGCCCCAAGGCGCGTTTATGTGCCAGTGCGATCGCTGCTTTTTCCAGCGGCGTATCGCAGGCGCTGCGCGCAACGCCGCCCAGGAATTGCGCGACATAATCCAGCGTGATGGTGTCACCAATATCATCCAGAACATCCGCGATATGGGCCATGTCGTCCTGATAGGCGATTTCGTCAGGCTCAACAGTTTCATCCGCCAACACCCGCAGCCCCTTGGGTTGTCGATCCGCAGGCAAAACGGAAAGCACGGATTGTTGGAATAGGGTCAATGAGTTCAGCGGCTTTTCGATGAACCCGTCGGCACCTGCCGCAATTGCGTCGGCGGCAAGATGGGTGTCGCCCGAAATAGCCAGGATCGCATCAACCCGCGGCTGCGCGCGCGACAGTTCCTGTATCAAATCGATGCCGTTCCCATCTGGCAGGCCTAAATCGGCAATCACCACCGAGGGGCGATAGACTTGCAGATGCCGTCGGGCGGCACGCAAGCAATCGGCCCGTCTGATCCGCGCGCCAGACCGCAGGCACAAAAGGCGCATCGCCTCACAAGCATAGCGGCTGTCTTCGATCACCAGAACCGTCAGGCCAAGCAAGGGCCGCTCGGCCGTAGGGCTAGGAAGGGTATCTGTCTGTACGCCCAGCTTTTCCATCTTATCCTTCTCCAATACATTCCGACGACTCAATGGTTAGGGGCGCTTGGCTAATAGGACGTTAACGTGACGCATTGCTCTTGGATCAAACCCGGCCCATAAACTTACAAAGTTTAAGAAATGCAGGAGAAATATGATGATCGGTCGCCTTAACCACGTAGCAATTGCCGTGCCAGATTTGGAAGCTGCTGCAAACCAGTACCGCAATGCCCTTGGTGCGAATGTGGGCCCGGCGCAGGATGAACCCGATCACGGTGTAACGGTCATCTTTATCGAATTGCCGAACACCAAAATCGAACTTCTTTATCCGCTGGGCGACGACAGCCCGATCAACGGCTTTCTGGAAAAGAATCCCGCCGGTGGCATCCATCACATCTGCTACGAAGTGGACGACATCATCGCGGCCCGTGACCACCTGAAATCTACTGGTGCCCGCGTTCTGGGCAACGGAGAGCCTAAAATTGGTGCTCACGGCAAGCCGGTGATCTTCCTGCACCCGAAAGACTTTAACGGCGCGTTGGTCGAGCTGGAGCAGGTATAACCATGGGAGTCACATCCGCCCTCGTTCTGTTTGCCGTTATCTGGTCGATGATCTTTATGATCTCCCTTCCCATTCGGGTGAAAACCCAAGGGGATTTGGGCGAGATTGTTGAGGGCACACATGCCGGTGCACCTGAACAACATCACCTGAAGAAGAAGGCATGGTGGACAACGGGCATTACGCTAGTGCTTTGGATGTTCACCGTCTGGTTTATTCAGTCCGGATTGGTCACCGTGGCGGATATTGAATATTGGCTGCATGGGGATCTGACACCAATCGGTGGAACAGGTGGGTAAAGGTTGCTGCCCCTAGTATCGGAATAACAAGGTTCAGCAGGGGAACGGAAAGTGGCATCGCCATCAACACTCCTGCGGCCCAAATCGTTGGCATGTGGCGGCGTCTCAGCTTTTTGGCCTCGACCCTTCCGACACGACGGATGGCAGCGAGTGTGAAATATTCACGGCCCAGCAGAAAGCCGTTCACCGTCCAAAAGATCAATGGCGCAAGTGGCGCAAAGATGATGTAGAACACCAGCGCCACCAGATTGACGCCGATCAGCACCCCCATAAAATTGACCGTATCACGCAGTGCATCGCCAATAGGCACGTGGTTTGCGCGGGGCAGGTGTGGGTAATGTTTGGCCTCGACGGCATCGGCCACGTCGTCCAAAAACATCGATGTGATCGCTGATGCGACCGGAATCATCAAAAATACCGACAGAAACATCAGCAACAAAGCCGCGCCCCAGCTGAACAGGTCGTCCACCCAGGTGACTTCACCCACCAAGGGGAGCCAGGTCGTATCGCCCGTCAACCATCCGACGAACCAGACGAAAGCAGCGGCGATGCCGATCAGCGAAACCAGCGCCAATGCGATGCCCTTAAAGAATACGCGACGGAAGCGTGGGTCAGTCAATTGGCCAAGCGCGAGACCGATGGCCTTAAAGATTTCCGTCAAAGCCATGTGGTCAACGCCGTGATGTCGGGACGTGGGCGTTCTGGCGGGGCAGAGGTCTCTGTCCCGATGTGGATGATGCCCGCGATGCGTTCATTCTCGGCTAGGCTGAGCCCCTTTTCCATAAATTCACGGTCGTGGCTGACCCAACCACTTAGCCAGTTTGCACCCCAACCCGCAGCCAAGGCCGCGTTCGTTAGCGCAAGGCAGACGGCACCGGCGGAATAGGTCTGCTCAAGCGGAGGGATCTTTGGCGATGGCTTTTGCACCTCGACCACGACTACGGCCAGATGACCCTGATCAAACTGGCTGCGCCCTTTTTGAACTTGCTCGGCGTCAAAGCCCAAAGCTTCTCCCCGAGCCTGCGCGATGTCCGCCAAACGGCCCATCGCAGGCTTGTCGATCACGATAAACCGCCACGGCTCAAGCTTGCCATGATCCGGTGTGCGCGCGGCTGCCGTCAGCAAGGGCAGCAGCGTGTCATGGTCTGGCACGGGGGTAGTGAGTGTCTTGGCGGGCCGGGACCGGCGGGTTTGCAGAAAATGTAGTGCGTCTAGGTTCGGTGTTGGCATGAGGTCTCTCTTACAGGTTCAGCTCTTGCGCCATTGTATCAATTGCATCGCGCAGGAAGGCGTCAAATTTCGGGCTGGGCTGGCGGATACGATAGTTCTCCGCGTGCGGATCTGGCGCGACGGTATCACTGTCTGCGAGGGCCGCGATGGTGGCGTGACCACAGAACGGGACATAGGCCTCTGAATAGCCGCCTTCGTGGACAAGGACCAGCTTGCCCTCGCAAAGTTTTTGCGAAGTTTCTTTGATTTTGCGGGTCATGGCGGCAAAGGTTTCGGCAGTTGCCTGCATCCGCGCCAACGGGTCCACGATTGCAGCGTCAAATCCACATGCGACGATGATCATATCGGGCTGGAACGCCTCAAGCGCCGGGATCACGATGCGGTCCAACGCGTGCAGATAGGCGGTGTGGCCTGATCCTGCATGTAGGGGCAGGTTGATGTTGAAACCTTCACCTGCGCCCTTGCCACGATCCGCCAGCGCGCCTGTATCCAGTGGATAGTTCCCCTCTTGGTGCAGTGAAATGGTCAGCACGTCATCGCGATCATAGAATATCGCTTCAGTCCCGTTGCCGTGGTGCACATCCCAATCAACTACGGCGACGCGGCCCAGCAATCCTTTGGCCTTTGCGGCCTCGATCGCGATGGCGATGTTTGCCAAGAGACAAAACCCATTGGGAAAGTCTGGCAAGGCGTGATGACCCGGGGGGCGGCTGAGGGCGTAGGCATTTTGCAAGTCGCCTGTTGCGACAGCTTCGACTGCGGCGATTGAAAGGCCAGCAGACAGGGCAGCGATCTCGAACCCGCCAGCGGCAAAGGGTGTACGTAAACCCAGTTCGCCACCGCCAGCGTCTGACAGACGTTTAAACTCATCCAGATAGGCCGCTGGGTGCACGCGCCGCAACTCAGCACGGGTGGCAGGAGCAGCGCTGCGCACGTCCAGCTCGGCCATGAGGCCGGTGACCTCCATCAGGTTGCGCAAACGGCGTTTGGTTTCAGGGTTCTCTGGCAGACCGCCCGATGCCAAAGGTTGAACCAGCCCGCCGATGGGCATGGTAAAAGCATAGTTACCGCCCGCATGCCAAAAACAGCGTTCATCCATGAAAAAGCCGGTGGTCATCCTGTCATTCCCCTATTTGCTCGTTTGGAAACTGACGTGACACGGTTGGTTTGTCCATGATGCTTAGCCGGGTGCCTCTGCCAGCAGGGCGTCCAGATCAAGCGGGCCGTTTATCATCCTGAGCCTGCCATCTCCATCACGCGGCCAGTCTTTTTCGGGGCGGTCGCAGTACAGCTCTACCCCGTTGTTGTCGGGGTCCCGTAGGTATATCGCCTCGCTTACACCATGGTCCGCAGCCCCATCCAGCGCGATACCTGCCTGAATGATACGT
>JAPKCR010000223.1 GCA_026421135.1 Sulfitobacter sp.
TTTACAACGCCTGTGACATGCCCCTGCCTGAAGAGCGGATATGGCTGTCGCGCCAGCGCCGCAAAAAGCTGATGCCTTATTTCAACGCGGGTCTGATCGTTTTTCCCGAAGGTCCGGTAACCGACGAGGGCGAGACATTCGTAGAGGTCTGGATGCGGTTGGCACAGATCATTGATCAGGTCGATCTGATCAAAAAACGGCCCTATCTGGATCAGATGAGCCTGCCTTTGGCGATCCGGGCTGCCGGTTTGGATTGGAACATTCTGCCGGAAGAACAGCACTACATCTTGGGCGGTCAGTTGCGCGGCAAACCTTTGCCCGAGGATATGGACATCAAGATGATCCATTACCGCAACATGAAGGTCCTCAAGGAAGTCGACATGCTGCGCAAAGCGAAGAGCATGCTGGAGGAACATGTCGGTGAACGTCGTTTCGACAAAATAGATCCGGAGAAGATTTTGGCGGATGACTGAGACAAAGATGCAAGGACCGGCTTTGCCGAATGGTTGGGAAAGCCGCGTCGTCATCTATGCAGGCGCGCGTCTGCGGCTGGAATATACAGGCCCTGCTGATCCCGCTCGGGTATTGGTCGCTTTTCCCCCGTTTGACTATCCGCTCCAGTCTGACGAAGGCGGTTGGGGCACCAAATCTTTTACCAAACGCGGCATCGCCCATGTCTGTGTCTTTCACTGCGACGAAGATTGGCACCAGCATGACGAATTCATTCTCGCGATGCAGGCATGCCGCGCGTTTTTCGGCGCCAAGCCTGAGTTGACCGCTTACGGGTTCAGCATGGGCGCCTATGGTGCATTGCTGGGCGCGCAGGCCCTGAATGCAAGCCGTGCAATTGCAATAGCCCCGCAAAGTTCGATCGACCCCGATGTGGTCCGGTTTGAACGTCGCTATAGCGAACAATGGGCCAAAATGGGCGACTGGCGGCATGATCTGAGCGCGCATATGGACGACAAACGATTATATATTGTGATGTTCGATCCAATGCATGGGCAGGACAAGAAACACGAACGGCGGCTGCCGAAGCCAGCCCATTATACCCGAGTTTTGCTGTACGGAGCTGGACATGCTGGCATTCAATCCATCGTCGGGATGGGCCAATCGGAGGCTCTGTTTGATTTACTGTGCGGCGATGCTTCCCCTCGTGATATGCGCAACGCCTATCGTGCAGGTCGCCGCGACGGGTTCAGATATACCCGCAAGATGGGCATAGCGTTGCACAGTAAACAACGGCCCGCTGCGCGCATGTTCTACGACATCGCCCGAGAGAAGGGCTTTCATCGTCTCCTCAAGAAATGGGACCCGCTGTATGAATAGCGCATCAACGCTTTAGAACGCCAAGGCTTCATGCCATACCTGAAATCAACGATGATCCGGCTGGGGATATAGACGACATGCAAGACCACGGGGCCAAGAAACGCGGCGTTCTTCTGAGGGCGAAAAACGGCGATGTTATCGGCTTTGATGAAACCGGTCTGCGCATGAACCTGTCCGATAGCGTGATCAAAGATATTGCGAAACGACTGCCCGCAGCCAGGGCAGAGGCTGCCGTTGATCCAGCCGTTCTGGGCGACGTGGACGCGTGGAACCTGCGCCAGCGTGGTGGTTGGTATTTCTTCAGTGCAAATTTGCGCGGTGCCCAAGGTCCGCGCCAGTTCCGCCGCCGCGTTCTGGTGCCTGACGACGCCAGTGCACCAGATATTATCGCAGACACGGCCGGGTCGGTGTACGGTTTGCTGTCCTTTGGTGGGACGCGGCGGGCAATTACCGCGAACGAGGCGCTTTCCTTTCCCTATCACGTGGTCACGACGGGCGATGATCTGGGGCCAGCGGGCGCGTCAGGGACGCAAGGAAACGACGCCACCGACGTTGTTCAGAAACTGACCGAACAGACGCGCGACACACTGATTGCCGATGAAATTCTGCGCCGGCGGCAGGCTGATCACCGTGCCTTGCCACTGATCTATGCAAGATCCGAGACTGACAGCGCCGCCAGCATCGCGGGATTGTCGCAAGGCATGGCATTCAATAACTTTCGCCAGACTGTACAGAACCTGTGTTCTGCGGCGGAATCGCTGGGTAAAATCGCCAAAGTTTTGTCTGTCGGGCTGGACTACACCCTCGAAGATGTCCTGAGCAGCGGGCCAGACTGGACGCGTGGTATGCACAGTATCATGCACCAAATTACCGACCTGTTCGCAGATCACGGTCTGCGCAAACCCTTGTTCACTGCGATTTTTGACGCAGGCACTGCGGATATTTCCGACAGCGCCATTTTGCGCGCACAGTGGGATTTGGCGTGGAACAAGGGCGATCACGACCATGTCTTTGCCGCCCCTGGCTATATGTTTGCCCAAGATTCTTTTGGCCGCGCGACGCCCGACGCGCGCGTTCAAATGGCTGAAATGGAAAGCTGCGCGATCGAGGCTCGAAACAGCGACGCACCATGGGCCTGTCCGGTGTTGCTGTTGGCTGAACGTGAAAACGACAACAAGGTGATCCGTTGCCGGGGCGAGGGCGCGGGCGCGTTCATCCTTGATAAAGATGATCCTCTGAACGCAGGTGACGCCTGTGGCTTTCGGTTCGAGGGCGATGAAAAAGGGGCCAAGATCGTGGATGTGCGCGTAGACCCCAAAGACCGCAACGACCTGCTGATCACGTGTGACAGACCACCGAAGGGTAAGGATTTGACATTGTGCTATGCGCTGGGGCACTCGGCATCTGATGATGGCATGCCGGCAAACCGAGGCGCGTTGCGCGACAGCTTCAAGCTGCGAAGTGCGACAGGCCAGACGCTTTATCGGTGGGCTTTGCCTGCTGCGTTGCCGGTGCATTAATGGACGACTTTGCCCCCTTGTTCGTAGATATCGACCTGCCCGAAGCGGTACTTTTGCGCGATGCACCAGTGTTAGAGATATCGGAACCAAAAGTACCAAAGGCCGCACCGACCCTGCACCCCAACGACGCTGACGCGATTTGGTATCGTGGGCATGGCGCGGCGATGACGCTGTCGCCTGAAGGTGGAATTCTCGCTTGGACCCCAGAAAACGGGCTGGGCATTGCGGCCCACCCTGCCGAGCCGAACGAAGGTCATGCGCGCCTGACCCCCGCAGGCGGAATCGCCTATATCCGCGAGGTGAATGGCGGTTTTGTGGTTGATGCTGCGGTGGTCGAGGCTGAACAATTTTGTTGTGCTGTGCGCCTCACATCGCCCGAAGGCCAGGCGCGCACATTGATCACATTGAACCCGGCGGGTGGTGATAACTATCTGTTCCTTTCCGAGAAAGAAGGGCTGCTGGAATGGCGCGATGATGCCGGCTCAGTCGAGGTGACTATGCCTTCGCCCGGACCCGACATGTGGGTTCTGGCGGGCTATGACCATGGCAGACTAAGTATGACTGCTGCCAAAACCGGCGCAAAGGTCCCTGCATCGCAAACCAGTCTGACTGCCAGTGCATCCTTGGCCACGGCGCTGTCTGGTTCCAGTGATCTTTTCATAGGATGCAGATCGCATCGCAAGGGCATTCTGAAAACGCTGGGCAGTTCGGTGATCCACGATGTGTTGTTCTGGCTTGATATCGCTGGCACCACACCCGCCGATTTGGAAAAGATCACCCAAGCTTGCCGCTTTGCCGAAGCCCAGGGGGACGCGTCATGAGCTTTACCAAACAGACCGCCGACGGGGACAACATTTGCGTCATCTGGATTGATGACATGATCGACATTTTCACATGGCGTAATTCTTTCGGTCTGACGATCAGCACCCCCAATATTGACCGTTTCATGGGCGAAGGCCTGCGCTTTGCCAACGCCTATGCCACCGTACCACTATGTGCGCCGTGTCGTGCCGAACTGGCCACTGGCCTGTCGCCATTCCGAACCGGTTTGGTTGATCTCAACCGGTTCTGGCGCGATATTTTGCCGCCCACCACGGGCTGGCAATTTGATCTGCGCCGCGCAGGGTTCCGCACGTTCACGACCGGCAAGGTCGACAGCAATTACAAACCAATGCCCGAGGAATACGCCCGCATCCTGTTCCATGAACAGCCCGAGGCAAAGGATGCAGGCAAGCGCAGTAACGTTAAAAAGTATCTCGACAAAGGGCCAGGGATCGCGGGGATCAACCATCCCAACGATGACGGCAGTCAGGACGGCAAATTCTACGACAACATGGTCGCGCAGAATGCCATCGACTATTTGGGCCGCGCCGATCCAAAACGTCGCCACCTGATCCAGCTTGGCTTCAAACACCCGCATTACAACCTGCAATGCCCCGATAGATTCTATCAGCAATATGACGTCGATAAAATTAGCTGGCCCACCACCGCCGCCCCTGAGGATTATTTTGGCCCCCAAGAGGGCATGGCAGTCTACGAGGCCGCCTATATCGCCAACGGCCCGTGGACGCCTGAAAAAGCAGGCGATCAGGCGTGGCGTCAGGTCGTTCGCGCCTATTTCGCGGCGATCAGCCATGTGGATGCTGAGATTGGCCGGTTTATGGAGGCGCTGCGCAATTCAGAGTTGGGCCAGAACACCACGGTCGTTTTGCTGTCAGATAATGGCTTTAACCTTGGCACCCATGACAGTTTCCACAAGATGAGCCAGTGGGACAGTGCCGCCCATGTTCCCCTGGGCATCTGGAACGCGCGGATGGAGCAGGGGCGCGTGATCGACCTGCCCGTGTCTTTGCATAATGTGCCCAAGACGATCATGGATCTGGCGGGTTTGCCTTATCGTCCGAACTGGACCTCGGGGCAAAGCCTGCTGCCGTTGGTCGATGACAGTTTCGGGCAATACAATACCAGCAAGTCGCCCGTCACCAGCGTATTTGGCACGCTGTCGGTGCGGTCGTCGGAGCCCGACCTAAGCCGTTTTCGCTATTTCCGCTATCCCAATGGCGAAGAACATATCTATGACTTGATCGCTGATCCTGGCGAGACGACGAACATTGTGGCCGCGGCACCCCTTGATGCATTGCGCGCGACGATGGTGGACAATGCGCTAGACCTTGGGTTGGACCTGCGCGGGTTCGAGAACCCCCAGCGAGGAGTCAATGCGATGATGGCGCTGGACGGGTCGGTCGTGCTGGCCGGCGGCAACGCCGATAACGACTATTGGGCCTACGGTGCCAACGCCGAGAAAATCACCGAAGACGAAGACGGCGGCAATGACACGCTTTGGTATATGGCAGGGCCGGATGATTACGTGCTGCACATGCC
>JAPKCR010000834.1 GCA_026421135.1 Sulfitobacter sp.
TTTAAGGACGCCGAACGGTACAGTGCGCAGCGCAAATCGTTGGAACTGCAGGAAGAGTTCCAAAGTCAGGCCGAAATTCACCACCTCCATGCCCTGCTGATCGCCATCACCCGCCGCAATGATCCGCCTGCTTCTGCGGTGACCTTGTTTCACCGCATCTGGGCGGAACATGGCGCGGAATTTGCGAAACTGGGTCCCTCGCGCTGGATGATTTCTGCTGCCACGACGTTCTCGGACGTGGGAGAAACTGGCGACCAGCGGGCGGCGGGCATGGCACTGTCTATTCTGTTCGATATGATCAAACTGCACGACAGTGAGCGCCGCATTTCAGGCCAACCGGGTCGCACGCCTTTTCGTCCCGCTGTGGGACGCAAACGTTTTCCTATGGCGTTGGGGCTCGCCCCCTATTCCTTCAAAGGGGGCGATTTGGACCGCATCATGTTGGCCCGAATCTGGCAATTATGCGAGCGCGATGCGACCATCCGACCCCTCGGTTTTGCCATGTTGCGACTGGTGATGCGCGACCCGCGCAGCATCTTTGGCCGTGTCCAAGACATCAAACGCCAAGGCCGCCGCGCATGAGTACGACTTGGGGAGTGGTGGCCACAATATTGGCCCCTGCAGAAGAGATTCTGCAATTTGCGGCCTATCATCTAAGTGCCGGCGCGCACCGCATTTACATCTATCTTGATGCCCCGAACCCGCAGGCATTTGAATATCTCGACGCGCATCCGAAAATCCGCGTAACCACCTGTGACGCCAAATATTGGAAACAGCGCAAGCGTAACCGTCCTGACACCCATCAGATGCGGCAAACAGCCAATGCCACACACGCCTATAACCGCCGTGCCGAGGTGGACTGGCTAATCCACATGGATGTCGACGAATTTCTGGTCGCCGAACGCCCAATTGCCGACATCTTGGCCGAACGCCCTGTCGATCCGCCCGCCACGCGCATTCGCCCGATGGAGCAGCTTTCCGGCACACCGTCTGCATTTAAGGCTTTTGTCCCCAACGGCCCAGACCGAACTCGCATTATGACCGAACTTTACCCTACGTACGGTGCCTATCTTAAGGGCGGTTTTCTAAGTCATCTGGCGGGCAAGGTTTTCGTGCGCACAGGTCTGCCGGATATCCATTTTCGCATCCACAATGCCTTTCAAAACGGCGAAATGCTGGCCTGTCATGACCGCCAAGCCGGAATTGATCTTGCCCATGCCCACGCAAAGTCATGGGAGGATTGGATCGCCTCCTATCGCTACCGCGTGACAAAGGGCAGCTACCGCTCCGAACTGGGCCCCAACAAACCCTATGAAAAAGGCGGCCTGTCCATGCATGACCTTTTTGGGATGATCGAAGCTGAAGCCGGAGAACCCGGATTGCGGGCGTTTTTCGACGAAGTTTGCGCAGACACACCTGGCTTGCGCGCCCGCCTGCAAGCGCACGGATTGCTGCACGAAGCCGATTTGGAGCTTGCGTCACATCTGCGCATGCATTTCCCCGACTTCACAGGGCTTTAGCGCATCTAATTGACCTGAGCCGGAGTTCTTGTTAATGGGTGCAGAACATGT
>JAPKCR010000835.1 GCA_026421135.1 Sulfitobacter sp.
ATTGCCTTGGACGGATTAATCAAGGCAGCCAGTTTTTGCGCGGTTGCCGGGTCCAGCATGTGTTCCAGCCGCGAGGTATGATCGGGATCAGCGAGGAACCGGTTGCGCGCGTCATAGGCCAGTTTTGCTGCCTCCGCCTCGATGTGAACACGTTCCGCACCAAGCGGATCCATCGATGCAATATCGAAATGGCCCAGCATATTCATCATCAAAAGCGCCGTCGCACCTTGGCCATTGGGGGCATGCTCCAACACTTCGAGGTCTTTGTAGGTGGCCGCAATCGGGTCACCATATGAGCAGGCGGTGTTTGCGAAATCTTCGGCGGTGTGCAACCCGCCCAGATTGCCGAGTGCTGCAACCATGTCATCCGCAATTTCGCCAGTGTAGAACGCATCGCGTCCAACTTTGGCCACGCGCCGCAGCACTTCAGCTTGGCCGGGTGCCCGGAAAATTGCACCAGATTTGGGGGCTTCGCCATCCATCAGGTACGCTTCACGCGCCTTGCCCTGCAACGTGCCTGCATCGTTGGCCCAGTCGAACGCCACGCGAGCTGCAACGGGGACCCCGTTTTCGGCATAGTGGATGGCGGGTGCCAAAAGCGTATCAAGGCCAAGCTTGCCAATGTCGTTGGACAGCGTGCAGAACGCATCCATTGCGCCGGGTACCGATACGGCATGGGCGCTGGTCAAAGGGACGACGGTTTCGCCCGCTTCGCGCAGAATGGCTGCGTTCAAGGCTTTTGGTGCACGACCTGATCCGTTTAGCGCATGCACTTCGTCACTGCCTGCGGGGGAATAAAGCACAAAGCAATCGCCGCCGATCCCTGTCATTTGTGGCTCGCAAATCCCCAGCAAGACCGCACCGGCAATTGCTGCATCCATTGCGTTTCCGCCCTGCTCAAGAATGTTGATTGCAGTCTTGGCAGCTAATGGGTGGGATGTGGCACACATGCCGTTTGTCGCCAGAACGGGGGACCGCCCGGGAAGTTGAAAGTCGCGCATGATAAAAGTTTTCCTGTTGCGATAGTGATTTGCGCAGAACCTAGCGCGGCACTGGTTGGAAAACCAATTCTTTTGTGGGGGAGAAGAACCTCAACGTCGCGCACTGGGTGGGGGCTATTAGACACGACGCTGAGGGAAGCGTTTTGCAGCTACGTCTTAGGGTATGACGACTAAGCTTGGCAAAACTGTGATGCGGCTGCGGCGCTTTTGAGGTCAAACCAAGAAGCATCATGGCAAGTTGCATCGGCATCCTTCTTACAGTTCGGCGCGACCTGTGTTTGCGCGACTTTCAGCGCGCAGTGGCATGCGCTGGTGTGCGGGTGTCCATCACAATAGTCAGCAAGTTACGACGATCCGCCCGGACATATGAAATGTCTTTAGCCAAAAGGTGGATCAGACTCCAACCGAACCCGCCTTCGGGAAGCTCCCTCGCCTGCGCCGCCGCGCTTCGGCGTTCGGGGCAGGGCAGGCTATTGCCTGCATACGGAATGCCAGGGTCGTTGAACACGATGGACACAAGGTCACCGTGCATCTTGCAAAATATTTGAATGCGTTCAGTGGTTGGTT
>JAPKCR010000836.1 GCA_026421135.1 Sulfitobacter sp.
TGCACGAATCTGGGACAATAACGCTTGGCGACGACTGTATGTTGTCAGGTGATATCACGATGGATGTCAGCGATATGCATTCGATATTGGACGTAGAATCTGGTATCCGCATAAACCCGCCGCGCGACATTTTGATCGGTGATCATGTCTGGCTGGCGCAAGGGGTTCGGATCATGAAGGGGAGCCAGATAGGTCAAGATTGCATTATCGGCAGCCGCGCCTTGGTATGTAGCAGCATACCGGCAAATTCGCTTGCAGTGGGAACGCCAGCGCGGGTCGTACGCAGTGGCGTCACATGGGACCGCAGGAGAATACCGGCGTCTGTCGATCCCGAAATTGGCATTGCCGGATAGCTGTAGTGGTGGTCGGAAAGGCGCAATTAGATCCCAAGAAATATTCCAAACGAAACCTCTTGACCTTACCCTAACTGGAAGGATCATCTAGAGACAAATACGAACGTATGAGGTTTCAAAATGAATGACCAGAATAGTCTGACGCTTCGCATTGGCAATATGTCTTGTGGTTCTTGCGTAGGGCGCGTTGAAAAGACCCTGTTAGCAGTGCCGGGCGTGCAGCAAGCCGACGTTAACCTTGCGGCAGAAACGGCACGTATCGTTGTCGATAGTGCGGATACAGCAAAGGTAGTTGTTGCCGCGCTTGAGGCGGCGGGATACCCCCCCGAGGTTCAAACATATAAGTTCTCAATTGCGAATATGTCCTGTGCATCCTGTGTTGGACGGGTGGAACACGCTTTATCCTCAATGGCCGGCGTTGTGGCTGTTTCAGTCAACCTCGCCGCTGAGGAGGCGACCGTACAGACCATCGGCGTTTCGGACACCGAAATTATGAAAATTGCGGCAGCTGCGGGTTATCCGGCAACGTTGATTGCAGACCAGGCAAGCGCAGAGGCTACCCACGAGAAAAAGGCAAAGGAAACTGCGCATCTGGGACGCATGACTGTACTTGCGGCAATATTGACTGCGCCGGTGTTCATTCTTGAAATGGGCAGCCATGCAATTCCAGCAGTGCACGATTGGGTGATGAATTCGATCGGAATGGGAACAAGCTGGACGCTCCAGTTTATTCTAACCTCGATTGTGATGGCCGTGCCGGGTCGTCAATTTTACGCCAGAGGATTTCCAGCTCTACTTAAGGGGCAGCCTGATATGAATTCCCTTGTGGCGTTGGGCTCGGTCGCTGCTTGGGCGTTCTCAACGGTCGCTCTTTTTGCGCCCTCATTGCTGCCGAACGGAACGCGCGTGGTCTATTTTGAAGCCGCAGCCGTTATCGTAACACTGATTTTGTTGGGCCGGTTTCTTGAGATGCGTGCAAAAGGGCGCACGGGGCAAGCGATCGCAAAGCTAGTAGGGTTGCGGGCAAAATCAGCTTATGTGGAGCGGGATGGCCAGTTTGTCGAAGTTCTAGTCGATAGCATCGTGGCGGGCGACCTTATTAAAGTGCGGCCGGGTGAAAAGATTGCGGTTGACGGGATTGTTGTCGATGGCGCGTCTTATATTGATGAAAGCATGATTACCGGTGAACCTGTGCCCGTTGAAAAAGCGGCGGG
>JAPKCR010000224.1 GCA_026421135.1 Sulfitobacter sp.
TGATCGGACATCTTTTCACCGACCATGATCGACGGCCCGTTCAAGTTGCCGTTGGTGATGCGTGGGAAAATCGAGCTGTCTGCAACGCGCAGGCCCTCAACCCCGATCACCCGGCCTTGCGGATCAACTACTGCATCAGGGTCATCCGCACGCCCCATGCGGCAAGTGCCGCAAGGATGATACGCGCTTTCGGCGTGTTCACGAATAAAGGCGTCCAGTTCGTCATCCGTCTGGACGTCGGCACCGGGCTGGATTTCGCTTTTCACAAAGGGCTTAAAAGCCTCTTGGGCGAAAATCTCGCGGGTCAGGCGGATGCAATTGCGGAATTCCTCCCAGTCGCGATCCTGCGACATGTAGTTAAAGACAATCTTGGGAGCATCCGCAGGATCGCCCGACCGCAAAGAAACAGCCCCGCGCGAGAGGGACCGCATCGGACCGACATGGGCCTGAAACCCGTGCCCTTCCGCCGCAGCCTTGCCGTCATAGCGCACCGCAATCGGCAAAAAGTGATACTGGATATCAGGATACTTGATCCCCGCCTTGGACCGAATAAAGGCGGCAGATTCAAACTGGTTTGACGCGCCCAGACCGGTTTTCATAAACAACCATTGCGCGCCGATAACGGCTTTGGACGGGAGGTTCCAATGTTTGTACAAGGTAATGGGCTGGCTTGAGGCCATCTGTATATACAGTTCAAGATGGTCTTGAAGGTTCTGGCCCACACCCGGGCGATCCGCGACAACATCAATACCATGTTCCACCAGATGTGCCGCTGGCCCGATACCAGATAGCAACAGCAGCTTTGGCGAATTGATCGGAGACGCGGCAATGATGACCTCGCCGCTTGCCCGCAACACCTCGGTTTTGCCACTCCGCAGTACTTCGACACCTACAGCGCGGCCGTTCTCGATTACAACACGCTGGGCTAAGGCGCGCACGATCTCAACGTTTCCGGTTTTTTGCGCGGGTCGGAAATATGCGTTGGCTGCAGACCAGCGCCTGCCGCGATAGACGGTTTGCTCCATCGGGCCAAAGCCCTCTTGCTTTTCACCGTTGTAATCGTCGGTCGTTTCATAAACCGCTTGCCTACCCGCATCGACAAAGGCCTTGAACAACGGGTTCTTGCGCGGCCCACGCGATACATGCAGCGGGCCATCTTTGCCGCGCCATTCCTCATCGCCGCCATGGCCACCGCCGTGCCAATGTTCCATACGCTTGAAGTAGGGCAGCACATCGGCATAGCTCCAACCATCGGCCCCTTGTTCTGCCCAATGGTTATAGTCCTCGGCGTGGCCACGCACATAGACCATGCCGTTGATTGACGATGATCCCCCGATCACCTTTCCGCGCGGGGTCGCCAGACAGCGATTTCCCAGATGCGGTTCGGGTTCGGATGAAAAGCCCCAGTCATAGGTTTTCATGTTCATCGGATAGGACAAGGCTGCAGGCATCTGGATGAACGGCCCCGCGTCCGAGCCGCCATGTTCGATTACCAACACCTTGCGCCCGGCTTTGGCCAAACGATACGCTATTGCGCATCCTGCGCTGCCCGCGCCGACAATAATAAATTCAGGTTCCATCAGTTTGCACTCACATATCCGATTAACAGCGATAGAAATGCACCGACATGCACCACCATAATTGCGCGGTCTTTCCACATTACGCCAACGGCGAACCAAAGCGCGATACCAGCAAAAAAGGCGAACACGTTCCAAGGTTGCATCCCCAGCCCGGTCAGCCCGTAGCCGATCAGTTGCACGACCGTTGCAACCCATTTCAGGATATCAACACGGGTCATGCGCGGATGCTGCGCTTCTGGCTCTGGCAGGCCGACCATCAGAAAGGCGCTTCCATATCGCCCATGCGCACATAGACTGATTTCAACTGGCTATAATGCTCAATCGCCGCTTTGGAGTTTTCACGCCCTACGCCAGAATTCTTCACGCCGCCAAACGGGGCTTCGACCGGCGCATCATTATAGGTGTTGATGTAACAGGTCCCTGCCTGAAAATTCGCCGCAACACGGTGCGCACGGGACAGATCGCGGGTGAATACACCAGCGGCAAGGCCAAATTCGGTATCATTGGCGCGGGCCATCACATCATCTTCGTCGGTGAAATCCAACACCGACATGACAGGGCCAAAGATCTCTTCACGGGCAATGGTCATGTCGTCGGTGACGTCGGCAAAAACGGTCGGCTGCATATAGAAACCTTTGCCGTCAATCGCGTTGCCACCATAGACCAAACGCGCCCCTTCGGACTTGCCCTTTTCGATGTAGCCAAGCGCGATATCCAGCTGCCGTTTTGACACCATCGGACCAAAGCTGGTTTCAGGGTCCATCGGGTCACCGATCACCGCATTGTCCAGCCGTTCGGCAAGGCGGTTTAGAAACGCAACTTTGATATCTGCATGGACAAAAACCCGCGTCCCGTTTGAGCAGACCTGCCCCGAGCTATAGAAGTTGCCGATAATCGCACCGCTGACCGAATTCTCAATATCAGCGTCTTCGAACACAATAATCGGGGATTTGCCGCCCAGTTCCATCGTGACGTGCTTCATCCCATCTGCTGCTGCCGCATAGACTTTGCGGCCTGTCGGTACGGATCCGGTCAGGGATACTTTGTCGACACGCGGGTCGGTGACCAATGCGGCCCCTACTTCGCCCATGCCTTGCACGACGTTGTACAGACCTGCGGGCAGCCCGGCCTCGAACAAAATCTCGGCCACTTTCAGTGCAGATAGGGGGGTTGTCTCGGACGGTTTGAAGATGATCGAATTGCCACAAGCCAGCGCAGGCGCGCCTTTCCAGCAAGCAATCTGGGTCGGATAATTCCATGCCCCAATGCCGACGCACACGCCCAAAGGTTCGCGGCGGGTATAGACCCAATCTTCGCCCAGTTGGATGTGTTCGCCGGTCAATGACGCGGCCAACCCGCCAAAATATTCCAGCGCATCCGCGCCGCTGGTGGCATCAGCGACGGATGTTTCCTGATAGGGTTTGCCGGTGTCATAGGTCTCGAGGATTGAAAGGTCGTGATTACGCTCGCGCATGATATCGGCGGCACGGCGCAGAATGCGGCCGCGCTCTGTTCCGGTCATCGCACCCCAAGCAGCTTGGGCTGCACGGGCGGCGGTCAGCGCCTGTTCGATAATGTCCGGTGTGGCGGCATACACGGTTGCGATCTTTTCGCCGGTTGCGGGGTATATTACGTCGATGGGTGTGCCATTGGTATCTTCAACATAAGCGCCGTTGATAAAGTGGCTTGCGGTAGGTTGGGTGTTCATTGCTGTCTCGCTTTTCGATGGCGGTCTATTGATTGATGTCTATGTGTCAGATGTCTATTCGCCGCGCGGGAAACGCTTGTTTTCTTCCAGCACGTTCAAGTCCATGTGATTGCGCATGTATTGTTCAGACGCGTTGCGCAGCGGCTGGTAATCCCACGGGTAATAGCCACCCTTTCGCAGGGCCTCGTAGACCACCCAGCGGCGCGCTTGGCTTTTGCGCACATCTGCGTCAAAGGCGGCCAGATCCCACCGGGCGTCGGCCTTGGCACGCAGGGTCAGGCGCGTCCCTTGGTGGGCAGGTTCTTCGGCCAGATTGGTCAGCTCGCGGGGGTCGGCGTCCAGATCGAACAGCTGATCGGGGTCCAATGTACAGCGGTTGTACTTCCACTTGCCATAGCGCAAGGAAACCATCGGGGCATACGTCCCTTCGGCGGCGTATTCCATGGCTACCGGTTCGGTGCGTTCCACCCCCTGCCCCATGGGTACCAGCGACTGACCCGTAGTCCATTCCATTACCTCGTCCATCGACACGCCTGCCAGATCACATAAGGTGGGACAGACATCGATGTTACTGACGGGAGTCTCGTTCAGTCCCGGCTTCATCTGCGGGGCGGCGATCATCATCGGCACACGGGATGACCCCTCGAAAAAGCTCATCTTGAACCAAAGGCCACGTTCGCCCAGCATGTCGCCGTGGTCTGAAACGAAAACAATAATCGCCTCCTGGCGGGTATCCTCGAGCGTTTGCAAAATCTCGCCGATCTTGTCGTCCAGATAGCTAATATTGGCGAAATACGCTTGGCGGGACCGTTTGATGTTGTCTTCGGTGATGTCAAAGCTGCGCCAGTCATTGGCGTCGAATATACGCTTGGAATGGGCGTCTTGGGCATCATAGCCCAGATCAGACACCTCGGGCAGCAGGTGGTCGCAGTCATTGTACAGGTCCCAGTACTTCTTGCGCGCGACATAAGGATCATGCGGATGCGTAAAGCTGACCGTCATGCACCAGGGCCGATCGTCAAGGCCGCGTGACAGATCATAAAGCTTGCGCGTCGCCTCGAATGCGACGGCATCATCGTATTCCATCTGGTTGCTGATCTCGGCCACGCCAGCACCCGTCACCGACCCCATGTTGTGATACCACCAATCGATGCGTTCGCCGGGTTTGCGGTAATCCGGCGTCCAGCCGAAATCGGCGGGGTAAATATCGGTTGTCAGGCGTTCTTCGAACCCGTGCAGTTGGTCGGGGCCGACGAAATGCATCTTACCCGACAGGCAGGTTTGATATCCTGCGCGGCGCAGGTGATGCGCATAGGTTGGCACACTGGACGGAAACTCAGCCGCGTTGTCATAGACACCCGTGGCACTTGGCAATTGACCAGACATAAACGCCGCCCTGCCCGGCGCGCACAGCGGGCTGGCGGTGTATGCGTTCTTAAATCGCGTCGACCGCGCCGCCAGCTTTTTAAGGTTCGGTGCATGCAGCCAATCCGCCGGACCATCAGGAAACAGCGTGCCATTCAACTGGTCGACCATCAAGATCAGGATGTTCGGTTTGGTCATGGTTTGCTTCCGATCAGGGTATTCAAAAGTGATAACGCTTGGGCACAGGCGGCGGGTGCACTGCCCGTATCAGACAGGGCGGCGCGCAGATACAGCCCGTCAATCAGTGCAGCGAGGGTTTCGGCATCCTGTTCAGGCTGCCCCGAAATCGGCCGCAGCGCGTGGGTCAGGTTCGACCGCAGCCGCGCCTGATAAACAATCAGCAAGCGATAGGTTTCGACATTGGTGCGCGACGATCCATACAACATCATCCATGCGCTAACCGTCGCCGGATCAAAACAGCTTTCGTCAAAGCTGGCCCTGATAATCGCCTCAGCGCGGGCGATGGGCGTAGAGGC
>JAPKCR010000225.1 GCA_026421135.1 Sulfitobacter sp.
CCGCCAGTGGTCAAAGCCGGGCGGCCGTCTTCAAGCGGATCAGGGCAGGGGGGTGCAAGACGCAAACCTCTCTTGGCAATCAGCTCACTTATATCAATGACAAGGCGGTCTACACCTATTCAACCATGACCAATGCGCTGACGGACGACGCGGTGCTGTCTGAGGACCAGAAGTCAGATATTATCGAGGCCTGGTCCGAGACATGGCGTGGCTCGACCAAGCTTGGGTTCACCTCGCACATGCTGTTGTCGTTTCCGACTGACGTCACCGTCGATCAGGTTCGCGACATTGCGATGGATTGGACTGAGCATTTCTTCGAGAGCGGTGAATACGGCGATCAATGGGATTATGTTCTCGCCGTGCATGACGACCGCGCCCACAAACATGCCCACATCATTCTCAACAATCGGGGCCTCGATCAGGGCACATGGTTTTCTTGCTGGGCCGAGGGTGTGATGTCACCACAGCTGATGCGCGAAAAGCAGGCCGAGATCGCTGAGGGCTACGGCGTCATGCTCGATGCTACTACGCGGCTTGAACGCGGCATCTTTGAGAAGCCGGCGGGCCTCGCGGAAATCTATCGCGCCAAAGAAGAGGCCCGCTTGCCGCGCGAGATCATCATGACCGCCGAGGAGTCAGCTGTCGCACAAGCGCAGGTCGTGGGCTTTGCCAAAGACTACACAGAGTTTGCCGACCTGCTGGACCGCATGGACCAGCGCCATCTGGCCCGCGCCGTGCGTGGCATGGCTGCCAACCTTGGCACAGGCACACCGTGGAAATTCACCGAAGGAGAGATCGATATGAAAGACATCAAAACCGTCGGTGATGCCATCGACTATTCCGAGCGCACGATCGAAGCGTTGCGGCTGAAAGCCGAAGAGCTGGACGTGACCAAGCGCGCCGCGTTCGAGGCTAAGGCGGCACCCGTCATCGCGGATCTGTCACAAATGGTGCCCGATCCAGAACTGCGGGCCCGGTTTGGCAAGCAGCTCGAAGAACCCTATCCGCCCGGTGCCGGAAGTGAGGTGCTGATCGCTGCGCTGCAATCGGGCAATGATGACGCCCTGAAAGATGTCCTCGCACAGGCTGATAGCGCTGGCATGGACAGCAATGAGCTGGTGGCGCGCATCACCGCAGGCGGCACCAAGAACTACGGCATGGCGCAGGACTGGGTTGAACGCGATATGAATGCCGTCCTCGGCAAAGAGGGGCTGACGGTCGATAGCGCGAATGATGAGCAGCTTGATGGGGCCTTGGAGCGTGTCGACGGGGTTATGGAAGTCCTGACCGAGCGGGCCAAAGAACTTGGCGTCGCCATCGGGCTCAGCTTGGCAGAGGAGGAAGCGGCAGACTTGCCCTTGATTGACGAGGATGATCGCAGCCCCAATACCTATCTTCAGGATCTGGCGGATATGCTGCGCGATGGTCAGTTGTCGGAAGTCCAAGAAGAAACCGTCGAACGGACCCTGCAGGCTGAGTTGTTCAAAGAGTTGGGCGAAGAAGGTCTCGGCGAGCTGCGGCGCGGGAACTATGAGGTTCTTGATGACGTGCTGCCGAGCAAGATCGATCAGATCACCGTCACGCAAGAATTCTTGGAAATGACCTTTGAAGAAACCGGTGACCAAGTGTTCACTGATCGCGCCTCCAGTTTGCAGCAGGACAAAGCAACGGAACTGGCCCAGCTCAAAGGGCAGCAAGAGGCCAAGACACTGGGCAAAGACCTTGGGCGTGATCGTGGTATCGAAGACGAGATGGAATTTTAAGGGGAGGATGGACAGATGAACAAAACAATTCCTCTTTGGGCCGCACTGCCCTTTGGCGCAATCTGCGGTGCAATCCTCGGGACAATCGTTGCCAGCTTCTATTTGGCATTGGCGTTGCGCACGGGGTTTGGCAATTTCGACATGCTGTCAGTCTGGAATGCCAGCGCGGGATTGCGCGCGGCACACCCGGAAGCGTTCAAGGTGGCTTACGGTGCAGTTGGCTTTGGTTCTCTGGGCCTTGGCGGTCTCGCACTGGCCTGGACTTGGAAGAAAGAACGCGATGATTACGGTTCGGCCCATTGGCAGACCAAACCAGAGCTTATGAAAAATGACATGCTTCACAAACCGGGGAAGGGGTTTGTCTGCGGCAAGCTTGGGCTGCCAAAATCAAAAGGTGGGTTCATTTCTTCAGCGGCAATTCCCCACGTGATGATGGTTGCACCGACGCGTGCGGGTAAAGGCGTGGGCTTCGTCATCCCGAACCTGATGGCCTTCGCAGGCTCTGTCGTGGTGCTCGATGTCAAAGGCGAGAACTTTGAGAAAACATCCCGCTTGCGTGCACTCAATGGCGACGAGGTCTATCGGTTTAGTCCCTTTGATTGGTCCAATGCGACGCACCGCTACAACCCTTTGTCGCGCATCGCCAAAGCACCAACCTTTGCGCAGCGGTTTACGGAAGTCAGCATCTTGGCTGATCTGTTCCTCGATAAAGACAACAAGACGCTCGACACGTTCTCAGAAGCGGGCAAGTCAATCTTTGTGGCGGCCTGTCTGTTGGCCATCCAGCGTGGGACGGCAAACCTTGGCGATGTGAACAAGATCGTTGCAGGCGGTGAATACAAAAACGCTCAGTACAAAACCTATGCCGATGAGGCTGAGGAAGCCATTCTGCGCGAACTTTGGACCAACGCGGCGAGTGCGTCGTCGCGATTGCTGACCTCGAATATTCAGGCGCTGATGACGGCGGGTCTGAAGCAATGGGACAATCCGGCTGTGCGCTCAGCGACGCAAGACAGCGATTTTGATTTTGCAACGTTCCGTAAAAAACCGCAGTCGCTCTACATCGCAGTGTCTGAGGATCACATCGCGACGTTGGCGCCGCTGTTGCGCCTGATGTTCTCGGATCTGATTGCGTCCATCCGTCTCAAAGAGCCTGGACCAGACGAGCCGTGGCCCGTCATGATGATGATTGATGAATTCCAGCAGATGGGGGCGATGCCCTATCTGGAACGCGCGATCCATTCGCTGGCGAGTTACGGGGGCAGGGTGGCGATGATCGCGCAGTCGCTGGCGTCACTGGATCGGATTTATGGACCAGAGGGCCGTGAAAGCTTGGAGAACGGGGCAGGCCTGAAGCTTTACATCACGCCGCGGGATCAAAGGACTGTGAAAGAGGTTTCGGCTGCCGTGGGGAGCACGACGCGGGAAGCAGTGACCCGGATGTATGGGCGGAACAAAGGCATACTCGGCGCGACCTCGACGTCTGCGCGGCTGGAAGAACGGCCGTTGCTGTCAGAAACTGAAGCGCGGCTGATGGATCCGGACGAGGTAATCATCCTTGCGTCACCGCAGCATCCGATCAAAGCGCAGCGCATCAAGTACTATGATGATCCGTTTTTTAAGGCGATGGACGCCAAACAGAAGGACAAGCCGTTTCCTTATCCACCAAGTGTGGAAGGTGTTGGGCCATGGGGTGTTGGGAGTGACGAGGACAGAGCGCAGGGGGAGAATGATACCGCAGGCCATCCGCCGGCGCGAGATCGTGCGGAACGGCGCGAGGCGCGGGGGATGCGGGTCATGGCTGAAGGGGTTGAAATGGAGCAGCAGCCTGCGCCGGAGACGCTGGAGCGCGAGGCGGATGTGCCGAAGGCTTGGGAGCAAACGTTGGATATGCGGGAGGGTGTCATCGAGGAGTTGTTGGGATTGTAGAATCTGCGGTCGCGAGCATAATCGGTCGTTAGTACAAGCTGCAGCGAATTCACACTTCGAGCCTACACTGTGAATTCGATTTTTGTGCTGCATACGCGCTCAGCATAGATATTGCTGCATTTGCTCAGATTCCGGTGTCACAATTCAGCAACGAAACTGGTCATTCATACAAGCCGCCGCGATTAGGAAATGGCCAATTCACACGCTGCGGACTCTGTTGCCATTTGCGGCAAATACGCCAATGATTGCCGCCGCCGAGATCATTTTTACCTGAAACCTGTTCGATATATTTCTCGACCCTTCAAATGCGCATGCGGGGGACGTCTACAGGGTCTAGCCGAAGTTCGATCAGGAATGGACCTTTCCTGTTTTTTAGCGCTTCAAGTGCTTCTTCAAGAAGCTCTTGTGAGCGCACTTCGAACCCTTCTCCGCCAAGGGATTCTGCGATATCTGCGAAAGAAGGCCAGTGAAATTGTGTAAGGCTGGGGTCCATCTTTCGATCTAAAAACTGGATGTGTTCGGCCCCATAAGCGGAATCATTGGCGATGATGACAATCAGATCAAGGCCAAGACGCACGGCGGTGTTGAACTCGTTGATGCCGCCCATCATGAAGCCACCATCGCCACTGAAAAGGATAACAGGCCGGTCCGGTACAGCAAGGCCTGCGCCCACAGCTTCTTGTAACCCCAATCCGATTGCTCCGAAATTTACGCTGCTGACAAAGCTCTGTGGATCGGGAGTTGAGAGACGACACCAGACCTCTGTCATGAAACGCCCCCCATCTGTTACCAATACGCGGTCTTTGGGCAGGGCTTGTTCCAGACGCTCGAGGGCATCCACATAATTTATAAAACCATCCGCTGCTTTTCCCGTTCCTCCGGGGTGCGCCGTAAGTGCTGCGGTGTCCAGCTCACGAGTAAAGCCACTTGCCGGGATTTCGGCCTCGTCCAGCCAAAACAGAATAGTTTCGGCGGTCAACCCTGCGTCCGCGACAAGCGCTGCGTCGGGATGTAGCCCACCACCAATAGCGGTGGGATCGACATCAATTTGGACGATCCGCTTACCTTTCATTAGCTTTCCACGATCTGTTGTGAAGTCATTCAGCGCTGTGCCAAAGCAGATAATACAGTCGGATTGAGCGATCAGATCATATGCCGCGGGTGTGGAAAGTGTCCCGAAGATATCGATGTTATAAGGGTGATCGTTGAACAATCCTTTGGCTTTCAGGGTAGTCGCGAGCGGGGCCTCTAATCGGTCAGCAAGGCGGATCAACTGCGCGCGCGCTGCCACTGCGCCACCTCCTGCTAAGATCAACGGGCGGCGCGCAGAAGCGATCATGCCGATTGCATTATCAAGGATATCACCTTCAGCGACACCACCAGGGGCCGTGAACACGTCAAGTACTTGCGATTCATGTTTGACTTCTTGCCACATAAAATCGGCGGGCATGTTCAGGACAACAGGGCGGCGTTCAACGCGTGCGCGGTAAAAAG
>JAPKCR010000226.1 GCA_026421135.1 Sulfitobacter sp.
TGGGCGAAAGGGTTGCCACGAATTCCGGTGGGCCGGCATTGGGGTCGGATGCAACAGGCAGTGTTGTTGTTAGGGCAAAAACGTCCGGCAACGATGTCTCAAGTTCACCTATGACCCGATCGAAAAGCGACTGATCCGTACCTTCTTTGGCGATCAGGTGAATGTCTGCGTCAACAAAGCTGACGGATCCGCCGCCAATTTCCGCAAGTGCGGCAATTGCTGTTTCCACAGCATCGGCCCAACGCGGTGTTGGCACACCCATACCCACTGTGCATCTTTGTCCCTCGGGTGCACCAGCCTTGACTGCGGCCTTCAAAATTTGCTCGCGTGCTTCGTCTGTGTCGGCGCTGCACCCGTCAAAGTCGGTACTTTCTTCACTGATCTGAAACCTGAGGGTGAAGGGGGTGATGACGGGACGCGGGGCGGAAATGTCCATAGTGACAATGAGGCCGGGAGGAGTCGCGCGGCGCAATTGTGCTTCAAGGCGGGCCTTCGCTTCAGCGCTGTCAGAGATGGCTGTAATGGTGACGCGACCTGCGGAAACCGAAACCTTGGCACGGGGCAGTTTTTCCATCGCCGCGATGGCAAAACCAAATGCGTCTTCCCAGCCTTCGGGGGCCGGATAATTTGCCGATTCCAGAAAGTCTGCGACGTTTTTCTGACCGGCCATCGTATAGAAACGGTTGATAGCTCCTTCACGGTCGGTGGTGGTCGGGATCAATCCGCTGATAGACACGCCTGAATCGTTTCGCAGAATTTCAACCGAAAACCTCGGTGCCGCAATCGCAGCCTGCGATTCGACGGCCATCTGATCAATCACACGGGCGGCGTCCACCACCGTTCCCGCCGCACTGAGGGCGTTAAAGCGGATCACCTCATTCGGGGCTGTTCCAGAAAGCGTAACCTGAAGACCGTCCGCCTCGACTTCGGCCCATGTCATGCCCTTTTCATCCAGCGCATCGCGCACACCAATTTCGGAGTTCTCCTCGATCAATGTGACCGAAAAATTTGCCGCAACGAGTGACAAGGTGGCTGCGGCTGAAAAGGTCAGCGCGATGATCAGAAGGGCAGACAGACGCATAAGCTCATTTCTGGGAACGTTAATGTTGAACTAGGTGATACGCGCGTGGGCTGCTCTGTGCAATCAGGCCAACAGCGCAGCTGCGAAAAATAACAGCGGAATAATGCCAGTATCGCGGTTAACACGAAACAGTTGCAACAACTTATCGTTATTGTTGATGTCCAGCCCACGCAGTTGCCATGCCATATGCCAACCCATTGCCCATGGTCCTCCAAGCGCCAAAACCATCGCTAGAAACGACGCTTTCTCGCGCAAGGCAAAAATGACCGCCAGCCCCATAAGCCCGACCGTCGCCATCAAGAAACGGCGCAGCCATTCTGAAGTGTTATCGCCAAAAAGGCGGGCTGTGGATTTGATACCTATCAGCGCGTCATCTTCGGTGTCTTGGTGGGCATAGATCGTATCGTAAAACAGCGTCCATGCGATGCCAGCCATATACAAGACAACGGCAGGTGCGCCCAATGATCCAGTATGGGCCGTCCATGCCAACAAGGCACCCCAATTGAAAGCAATGCCCAAGAATACCTGTGGCCACCAAGTAACGCGCTTGGCGAATGGATAGATCGCGACGGGCAACAACGCCAGAATACCAAGCGAAATAGCGGCATAGTTAAATGTAAGCAAAATGCAGAACGCGATCAGCGCCTGTGCGACCATCCACGCAACGGCACCTTTGACGGTGACTTGACCTGACGGGATGGGGCGTGACCGGGTACGTGCGACCTGCGCATCAAAATCGCGGTCGGTGATGTCGTTCCACGTGCAGCCCGCGCCCCGCATCAGCCATGCGCCCAAACCGCAGCCCACCAATATCCACAGATCAAAAAGGCGTGGTTGCTGATCAAACAGCATCGCAAGTGC
The DNA here is from genome assembly GCA_026421135.1 of Sulfitobacter sp. Classification (GTDB taxonomy): domain Bacteria; phylum Pseudomonadota; class Alphaproteobacteria; order Rhodobacterales; family Rhodobacteraceae; genus Sulfitobacter. The sequence continues at coordinate 1,943 of JAPKCR010000226.1, forward strand.
CAAACCCCACCAGCACGGCAGCAACAAAAGCCAAGTGCCAATTGGGCGGTCTGCCCGGCTGAGCCGCAGATAGGGGCGTGTAAAAGCCGGGGCGTAGCGGTCAACCCAATTGTCCGAAGCCGCATCTGCCACGCGATCATTTTCACTGCCATCTGGTACAGGGGGGCTGTCTTGCATATATCATTGCCTATGAACGCGAAAATCAGACTTTATGTAGAGCATCCCTTGGGTCAGGGGCAATCAGTTCCTTTGGACAAGGCGCAAGCACATTACCTTTTCGGGGTGATGCGAAAAGCCGAAGGTGCGCATGTGTTGCTGTTCAACGGTACCGATGGGGAATGGCTGGCGCAGGTCACCCAAGCTGGCAAGCGTGGCGGCGTCTTAAGCTGTCTCGAGGCGACAAAACCTTTGCAGATGCCGCCCGACCTGTGGCTGATCTTTGCGCCGATTAAAAAGGCGAGGACAGACTTCATTGTCGAAAAGGCGACCGAGATGGGTGCCCGCCGGATCATACCGGTGCTGACCGACTATACTAATTCGGGTCGGGTCCAGCGGGATCGGTTACAAGCGCACGCGGTCGAGGCCGCAGAGCAATGCGGCGGGACATTTGTGCCCGAAGTTGCCGAAATGATAAAGCTGGACCGTCTTTTGGATCAGTGGACGCCAGAGCGGTCCTTGATGTTTTGCGACGAGGCATTGGTCGGTGGAAATGCCGGACTGGGTCTGGCGAAAGCCGGGCCTTGGGGTATTTTGATTGGGCCTGAGGGCGGATTTTCCGACCGCGAACGAGCGCGGTTGCGGGGACTGGAATTCACGCAAGCGGTTCCATTGGGGCCCCGGATCCTTAGGGCGGATACAGCCGCTGTTGCCGCGATGACAGTCTGGCAGCAAGCTTTGGGGGATTGGTCTTGAGCGTCGCGGATGGGTCTTTTGTTGCGCAGGCGGGGGTTTCACACCCCCACACCTCCGTGGAGTTTATTTGCCAAAATGAAAACGGGGGGATGCTATGAGTTTCTTGAGACCAGAGGCGAAAGCCGAATTGTGGCGCTGGCGCGAAGTCCTGGCGGGCGTGGTTGTTGCCCTGTTCGGGTTGTGGCTGGTCATGGGGCCGGGCCTGCTGTTGGCCATTCCCGGATATGGTTTGATTGTCGGCGGAACTGCTTTCGTCTGGCTAGGCGTCCAACGCGGCCGGTTTCGAAAATCGGGGCTAGGCGCGGGTGCCGTGCAGGTGGACGAAGGCCAGATCGCCTATTTCGGTCCATTAACCGGCGGCGTTGTGGCCCTTCGTGAGATGGAGCGGCTGAGTTTGGAGCGTGGGGCCTTCCCTGCTCATTGGAAGTTGGAACAGCCCGGACAAAATGCCGTGATGATACCGGTGGACGCTGCCGGATCCGATGCATTGTTTGATGCATTTGCCGCGCTTCCGGGGTTGAAAACCGAACGGATGTTGGCAGAGCTTGCCGATGACAAGACCCTTTCGGTTGTCATTTGGGAACGGCAAACCATGCGCCCCGCGAGCGCCCTGTTGCATTGACACCCCTTCGAATTCGCACCATCCCTACTGTTCAAGCGAATTCATTCTGCCCTGACACTTAGTGAAACAATCCCGGAGCCTCCCCTTATGTCTATCCCTCAATCCGGCGGTGGCCCGATCGAAAATCATGCACAACTGGCTGAATACCTGGCTGATGGGTGCAAGCCCAAAGAAGACTGGCGCATCGGAACCGAGCACGAAAAGTTTGGCTATAGCAAAGAGACACTTTTGCCGCTGCCCTATGAGGGGGCGTGTTCAATTCGTGCCATGCTTGAGGGCTTGCGTGATGGCCATGGCTGGGACCCCGTCGAGGAAGGCGGCAAGCTGATTGGTTTGGTCAAGGACGGCGCGAATGTCTCGCTGGAACCGGGCGGTCAGCTTGAACTTTCAGGGGCACCCGTCGAGACCATCCACGAGACGTGCGATGAGGTGAACGCCCATTTGCGCGAAGTTCGCGATGTGGCTGACCGGATCGGTGCGGGCTTTATCGGACTGGGTGCGGCACCGGAATGGACCCACGAACAGATGGATTTGATGCCCAAAGGGCGTTACAAGTTGATGAATGAATACATGACCAAGGTTGGCACGATGGGCCGGGTCATGATGCGCCGGACCTGTACCGTCCAGGTGAACCTTGATTTTGGATCAGAGGCCGACATGGTGCAAAAGCTGCGCGTCGCATTAGCGTTGCAGCCGGTTGCCACGGCATTGTTTGCGAATTCTCCGTTCTTTGAGGGCAAGCCGAACGGCCACAAATCCTGGCGCAGCCGGGTGTGGCGCGATCTGGATGCCGCGCGCACAGGCATGCTGCCTTGGGCGTTTGAAGACGGCATGGGGTTCGAGCGTTGGGTGGACTATGCGTTGGATGTACCAATGTATTTCGTCTACCGCGACGGTCAGTATATCGACGCATTAGGGCAGTCGTTCCGTGATTTTCTGAAGGGCGAGTTGCCCGCATTGCCCGGCGAAAAGCCGACGCTAAGCGATTGGGCGGATCATCTAACGACCGCATTTCCTGAGGCGCGGATCAAGAAATTCATCGAAATGCGCGGTGCGGATGGCGGACCTTGGCGGCGTCTGTGTGCCTTGCCCGCGTTTTGGGTCGGGTTGATGTATGATCAATCTGCGCTGGATGGTGCATGGGATCTGGCCAAGGGGTGGGATGCGGAAACGCGTGAAGGATTGCGGGTCGCTGCTTCGGTTGACGGGCTTCAGGCGGAATTCAATGGCGTGAAAATGCATGATCTAGCCCGCGAAGTGGTGGCGCTGTCCGAACATGGCCTGAAAGCGCGTGCGCGGACGGGGGCCGGTGGCATGGTTCCTGACGAGACGCATTTCCTGAATGCCCTAAAGGAAAGCATCGAGACGGGCAAAGTTCCGGCGGATGAATTGCTTGATGATTACAATGGCAAGTGGAACGGCGATCTAAGCCGAATTTACGCCGAATATTCCTATTAAGGATCAGCCGCCGACTGTTAGTCCACAGACAAAGGTCACGACCTTTTCTGTGGACATCTCGCAGGGAAAGAGGCGTGGACCATCGGTCAGGTCATATAAGTTCAGGCTGATGTAGTCGGTACCGCCCAATTCTTCTGCGACCAGTTTCCAGCTTTTGCCATGCGCAAACGCGCTTTTGGAAAAGACATCTGCCTTGCCATTGAACGACCCTGTGTGTGTGCCCAAGGGCAGCGCGTGGAAGGCCGTCAG
>JAPKCR010000227.1 GCA_026421135.1 Sulfitobacter sp.
CGTTTCGACTTGCGCGATGTGATTACCAATATCTGAAGTTTGCCTTGCCTGATCCGGTAACAGAGGGCTGCAAACTGGGAACGGGCTTCGCCTTTGCGGGCACCTTGCAGCGATATGGGCAGTTGTTTGATCATCATGGTCTCGGAAAGGATGCTGGAGTTGTGGAAAATGTGTACCGCCTCGCGCCGTCTAAGACCAGTGATCCCCTTGCGTGCGATATACGCTTGGCGGATAGTGATGGAATGGTTTTGAGAACACTCATCATTTTGGCGTCTTTGCTTCCTTTCGCCGCGCTGTCGCAGACTGCACCGGTCACGGTTTTTGCCGCCGCGAGCCTGCGCGGTGCGTTAGATCAGGTGGCCGCCGGTTACGACGCGCCGGTTGCACTGTCTTACGGCGGTTCAGGTACCATGGCTCGCCAGATCGCCGCTGGTGCCCCTGCTGATGTGGTAATCCTTGCCAATCCCATCTGGATGGACTGGCTGGTTGAAAACGGCCCCGCACCCCAAGACACCCCGATCAATTTATTGGGCAACAGTTTGGTTCTGATCGCCCCCAAAGGCACATTATCAGATCCCGACCCGACGAACCTTGCAGCCTTTTTAAGCGACGGGCGATTGGCGATGGGCCAACGGGATGCCGTGCCCGCCGGTATTTACGCCGCTGAATGGTTAAAGTCCGTCGGCCAATGGGATGCGTTGCAGGCCCATCTTGCCGAAACCGACAATGTGCGCAGTGCTTTGGCCCTCGTCGCGCGGGGCGATGCGCCTTTGGGCATAGTGTACCTTACCGATGCGTTGGCCGAACCAGATGTCCGCGTGGTTTTTGAGGTGCCCACCGATCTGCACAGCCCGATCACTTATCCCGCAGCCGCCATAACCAAAGCAGGGGCCGTATTTCTGACCCACCTGCAAACCCCCGAAAGCCGTGCCGTATTTGCTAGCTTTGGCTTTTCCACGGTTCCCGCCCCGTGACGCCAGACGCTGCTGCATGGGACGCACTGCGCCTGTCGCTCTGGGTGGCTGTCTGGGCAACTGTCCTTGCCATTCCGCTGGCATTGTGGGTCGCGTGGCTGCTGGCGCGGCGCGACTTTTGGGGCAAATCCCTGTTGAATGCGGCCGTGCATCTGCCGCTGGTTCTGCCCCCTGTCGTCACCGGATATCTGCTGCTGATGGCCTTCGGGCGGACTGCACCTCTGGGTCGCGCTTTGGATGCCATAGGTTTGCAACTTGCGTTCCACTGGTCAGGTGCCGTTCTGGCCGCGATGATTATGGGATTTCCGCTCATGGTGCGGGCCATGCGCCTGGCCATCGAAGCCGTTGATCCGAAGCTTGAGGAGGCCGCCGCGTCTCTGGGCGCATCCCGAGCATCGGTCTTTGGTCGTGTGACCCTGCCCCTTATCCTGCCGGGCATTCTGGCTGGCACGGTCATGGGCTTTGCCAAGGCGATGGGCGAATTCGGGGCCACGATTACCTTTGTGGCCAACATTCCCGGTCAAACCCAGACCCTGCCCAGCGCCATCTGGTCGGCATTGCAAATTCCGGGCGGCGAAGGTCAGGCTGTGGTCATGGTGCTAATGGCCTGCGCGGTGGCCGTATCAGCGGTACTGCTGTCCGAGATGCTTGCCCGCCGCGTTGCTGCAAGGATCGCAGGAGCATGACCCTTTCCCTGTCCCTGTCACACCGTTTTGCGGATTTCGCGCTGGATATCGCGCTTGAGGCTGGCCCGGGCATCACAGCCCTGTTCGGGCGGTCAGGCGCAGGAAAAACTACCGTCATAAATGCGGTCGGCGGTTTGCTACGGCCAGACAGCGGCACCATTTCCGTGGATGGCGAAGTCCTTGTGGATACCGCCCGCGGCATATTCACCCCGCCCCACAAACGCCGGCTGGGGACCGTGTTCCAAGATGCCCGCCTGTTTCCGCATCTCAATGTCGCACAAAACCTGATGTTCGGATCACGCTATGCGCCCAAGGGCAGCGTAGGACCCGAGTTATCCGACGTTGTAGCATTACTTGGTCTTGAGGATTTGCAAACCCGTGCCCCCGCCACCCTGTCGGGCGGTCAAAAGCAACGGGTTGCCTTGGGGCGCGCACTGCTCAGCCATCCGCGCATGTTGCTGATGGATGAACCCCTTGCCAGCCTTGATGCCCCTCGCAAGCAAGAGATATTGCCTTTTCTTGAACGCCTGCGTGACGGGCCGCTTGGGTTGCCTATTCTGTACGTCAGCCACGCTGTGGACGAAATCGCGCGCTTAGCGGATCGGCTGGTGCTGATCCAGAATGGCCAGATCCAAGCCCAAGGTCCGCTGTTTGACGTGATGTCCAACCCCGCCGCCGTTCCCTTGCTGGGCGTCCGCGAAGCCGGTGCCGTGATTGAGGCAGACGTGATTGCCCACGGCGCGGATGGCATATCGACCTTGCGGATCAGCGCCGGAGAAATAGAGTTGCCGGGCGTTCAGGCCCCCATCGGCGCACGGGTGCGGCTGCGGGTCTTGGCCCAAGATGTGATCTTGTCCCTCACCCGCCCCGAGGGGCTAAGCTCGGTCAATGTGCTGCCCGTGCAGGTCGAGGATATTCACCCCGGTGACGGCCCCGGCGCGGCGATTGCGCTGCGCGCAGGAACCGACCGGTTGCTGGCCCGCGTGACGGCTCGGGCCGTGGCTGAATTGGGTCTTTCAAGCGGGGTGCAGTGTTTTGCCATCCTAAAGGCCACAACCGTGGCACCAGGCAGCATCGGGCGCTAGGTTTTGGCGAACTAGTTCTTCGCGCGTTTTGGCAGTCGTTTGCGACCGACCTTTTCGCGGAAGCGGTCAATCAGCTCTTCATGAGAGACATCCGCGTCAATCGCCAGTTTACGCAGGCCGAAATGTACGTGCGCCATATCCTCGTAATAGCTTGTATAGGCGTAATTTGTGGCAGCCCCTGCGACTGCCCCCAGCACGGGCACCGCTTGCGCGGCCAGCTTTTGGCCTAACACCACGGCAAGTCTTGGTGCGACCTTGGCGATTACCGCCTGCATGGCCCGACCGCTTAACGCGATGCGTGCAGACAGAAAGCCCAAATCGGCCCCGTCGTCCTCGGACAATGGCCCGGCGGCCGCAAAGACCTGCACGCAATCAAATTGCACATTCTCGGCCAATGGATCAAAGCCATGTTCCACCGCGACCCCTTGGATCACCCGCAACAGCAATGTCGTGGTCACTGGCAATTCAGCCAGCGCAGTTGGCAAACCACCCGCGCCACCCGCGGCCCCCATTGCCGCGCTAACCGCTTGGTTCAGCCAGCTTTTCTGATCCGGCACCATGGACCGCGTCGAGGTGGCGGCCTTCATCGCTTGGCCCAGCGCCTTGATAGTGGCGGTTTCCAGATTGCGCCGCACGGCACCTGGCAGTTTGTCAATCAACCCTTCGGCACTGCCGCCAATCACGTTCAGCACATTGATGCCAACCCCGCCTGCACCTTTGTATCGGGCCGCAAGTTGGTCAAGCCGCGCTTCGACATTCACGGTCGTGGGCATGTGGCTTTCGATTTGCATAGGGTCTCTCCGACTGTTCGCTTTAGATGTGGTGCCGCTGGCGTGGTGTTTCAATGTGTCCAGGCGGTGACATCTCCCGCAATGCCATCCCAAGCGCCCTCGACCAATGCACGCCCCAAGACACGGGCGGGGTTGGTGGGCGGGGGCATCACAACATGTTCCAGCAGCGTGAAACCAAAGCGTTCATAGTAGGGCGCGTCGCCCACCAGCATCACCCGCAACCACCCTAAGGGGACTGCGTGGCTTAGGCTTCCTTCGATCAGCAAACCGCCCAGCCCTTCGCCCTGACGCGTTGGGTGCACAGCCACAGGCCCAAGCAACAAAGCGTCAGCCGCCCCTATACGTATGGGCCAATATCGGATTGCACCGGCAAGAATGCCGTCAGCGTCCCGCGCAACATGGCTAAGCCCCACAACAGGTGGGATGCCATCGCGCAAACGATAGGACGACAACGCCTCGCGGCCCGGGGCAAAGCATGTGTCATAAAGGGCCTCGACTTCCCAATGGTCAGCCGCCGTTTCTGGTTTCATTTGGTACACGTGTCGCGGCCCTGTCGACGGTTTTGAGGTAGCAAACCCTCTAACATGAGGCTAGCCATGGGTGCAAACCTTGAGGAGAGTTTGATGTTCTACCGCCCAAAAGATGGCCATTCCCTGCCACACAATCCGTTCAATGCCATCGTCACCCCGCGTCCAATCGGGTGGATATCAACTCGGGATGCCCAAGGGCGCGACAATCTGGCCCCCTATTCCTTTTTCAACGGCGTGGCGTATTTGCCGCCGCAAGTGATGTTTGCGTCCACGGGGAGCAAGGCGGATGTGGACGGAACCAAAGACAGCATGGCCAATATCCGCGAAACGGGCGTTTTCTGTGTGAACATCGTGGAATATGCCATGCGCGAAGCGATGAACGCGTCGTCGGCGACGCTGCCGCATGGTGCCGATGAATTTGGTCATGCAGGTATTGAAAAGGCCGAATGCGGTGAAATCGCATGTGCCCGCGTCGCTAACGCCCCAGCCAGCCTTGAATGTCGGATGACCCAGATGGTCAAAATCGAGGGCGAAAGCAACTATGTGGTGTTTGGCGAAGTGGTCGGCGTGCACATGCGTGACGATTGTATCAAGGATGGCCGCTTTGACGTAACCACCTACCAGCCGCTTTCACGGCTGGGCTATCGCGACTACGCCCGCGTCACGGACGTGTTCGAAATGATCCGCCCTGACGACTAACGCGAGGGCGGATTGTTCTGAATTTCCCGGCGGCGGGTTAGTGGCCGCCCAGAATGCCAGTACGTACCTGATAGTTGGCGGCGATCTCATATTCAGGATCGTCGTCGCTATCGATCATAAGGTGGCCGGCCTTTTTGAGCAGACGATGACAATCGCGGCTGAGGTGGCGCAACTGGACGCGTTTCCCGGCCTCTTCGTATTTCCCCGCAATGGTTTCGATCGCCTGTAGCGCCGATTGATCCACCACGCGGCTATCCGCGAAATCCACGATAACTTCGGAAGGGTCCTGGTGGACATCGAACAGCTCGGCAAACCCTTCGGAGGATCCAAAGAACAACGGGCCCTGCACCTGATAGACCTTGGCCCCTTCGGGCGTCAGATAGGTTTTGGCATGAATGCGTCGCGCGTTATTCCACG
>JAPKCR010000228.1 GCA_026421135.1 Sulfitobacter sp.
CAGGATTGCAGCCAAACCGTGATGTCGCGGATCAGGTCACCGAAATCTTGGCACAGGGTGGCTATGGCCTTGTGAGCCAAGACAAAGGGCTGAACACAATGCCAAAGCTTGCAATCAAGGAAGGTGTCCCTGCAGCCCCCATTTTCCGCGACTTTGACAGCAAGGGCCAGACACCGACCGTAATCCGCCGCTTTCTGGACCAAGCCGCTTTCAAGGCCGGGATCGAGGGATCGGTAATTATGCTGGGCCGGATGCGTCCCGAAACGATTTCAGCGCTGCTGGTCTGGGGATTGCAAGACCGCGCCAGCCAAGTTGCACTAGCCCCGATTTCTGCGGTGCTGCTGAATGCAAACGGCGAATAAGCTTAGATAATTTCGTCTTCGTCGAACAGTGGATCGCTTTCCAACTGGGTAATCATGTCCTCGACCGTGTCGGCGACAGCCCGTGGCATCAGCTTGGCAAGGTGGAACACGGCATCGCCCTCGTTGACCACGGGCAGGATCGCGCGGCCGATTAGTATGCCGTCAAACGGCGCTTTGATGTCTTCTTCGGTTTTGCCAAACGGGTCCGAGACGGTGGCCAGTGCATCGCCTTCCTTGACTGTTTCACCTTCGGCGCGGAACGTCCGCAGCAGCCCGCCCACGGGGGCACGCAGCCAGCTTGAGCTGGAACACACATGCGATTGGCGGCGCGACGGTGCGATTCCTTTGGCGGGTAACATGTCTTCGGCATGCATCACGCGCAAAATACCGGCGACCCCGGCACGTACAGCCATTTCATCAAAACGAAGACCTTCTCCGGCCTCGTAGAGCAGCACGGGCGTGCCTTTAGCCGATGCAACCGCACGCAACGAACCCTCGCGCAGCGGCGAGGTTAAAACGACTGGGGCGGCGAAATTGATCGCCATGCGTCGCGTGACTGGATCGGATGGTGAAATGCGCACCTGTGGCAGGTTCGTGCGGTGGATCGCAGCAGAATGCAGGTCGATTCCAAAATCACAGCGCAGGACCACATCATTCAGGAAGATATGTGCCAACCGCGACCCGAGTGACCCAGAAGGGTGGCCCGGAAAGCACCGGTTCAAATCGCGGCGGTCGGGCAGATAACGTGAGCGGTTTATAAACCCGAAAGAGTTGACCACAGGGACGACTAACAGTGTGCCGCGCAGTGCCTTTAGCTGTGGGGTACGCAGCAGGCGGCGCACGATCTCGACCCCGATCAGTTCATCCCCATGCACAGCGGCACTGACGAACATAGTGGGGCCAGGGCGCTTGCCATGGATCACTTCAAGCGACAGACCGACGGGCGTGTGGTCGGGCAGGATCGAAATCGGCAGATCAAACTGGGCGCGGGTGCCTGCGGCAACCTTTTGACCCGCGATCTCAAAAGGCATCTGGTTCGGCATTGTTAGCTATTACCCTGTCCCGAAAAACGTGCAGCATCTGCGGCCGCTCGGCGGATGGCATCAGATTTATGCACGGTTTCCATATATTCCGCTTCGGCATCGCTGTCATAGACAACGCCGCCACCTGCCTGAATATAGAGAGTTTTATCCTTGATAACGGCTGTGCGCAGGGCAATGCACATATCCATATCGCCGCCCGCACTGAAATATCCGACACCGCCGCCATAAAGCCCGCGCTTTTCGGGCTCCAGCTCGTCGATGATCTCCATCGCGCGGACTTTGGGGGCACCTGACACGGTACCCGCAGGCATCCCCGCAAAGAATGCATCCAGCGCATCGCGGTCATCGCGCAATTCGCCCACAACGTTGGACACGATATGCATGACGTGGCTATAGCGTTCGACGATAAATTCCTCGGTGGGGCGCACAGTGCCGATTTTGGCAACCCGTCCCACATCGTTGCGGCCCAGATCCAGCAGCATCAAATGCTCGGCCAGTTCTTTTTCATCCGCCAACAGATCGGCCTCTAGTGCGCGGTCTTCCTCGGGTGTGGCACCGCGGCGGCGGGTACCTGCAACGGGGCGAATGGTGATTTCTTTACCAAAGACGCGGACAAGAATTTCAGGGCTGGCCCCCACAACATGGAAGTCGCCAAAGTTGAAATAGAACATGAACGGTGACGGGTTCGTGCGGCGCAGGCTGCGGTACAACGCAAAAGGCGGCTGAGAGAAACCCTGCGCCCAACGTTGCGATGGCACCACCTGAAAGATATCGCCCGCAATAATATATTCGCGGGCCTTCTCGATGGCGGATTTATACCCCTCACGGGTGAAATTGCTTATGGGGGCGGATTCCTCGTGTGCTTCGCCCAAATCACGGCTGGTGCCGGGCATGGACCGTTCGAGATCGCGCACGGCGTCCATCACACGCTCGCCCGCTTGCGCATAGGCGGCCTTGGCGGATTGGCCGTCGGACACCCAAGCAGGCGACACGATCGTCACCTCGCCCTTAACGCCATCAAGCACCGCGATCACTGACGGGCGCACCATCATGGCATCCGGCAGACCCAGCGTATCGGGGTTTACATTGGGCAGATGTTCGACCAGCCGGATCATGTCATAGCCCAGATAGCCAAACAGCCCGGCAGCAGCTTGGGGAAGGTCGTCGGGCAGGTCGATCTTTGATTCAGCAATTAGCCCGCGCAGGGTATCAAGCGGGTTGCCGGCAACGTCAGCGAATGCATCCGCGTCATAGCGAGCGGCGCGGTTCACAGCCGATGTCGTGCCATTGCAACGCCAGATCAAATCGGGCTTCATTCCGATGATGGAATAACGCCCCCGGACCTCTCCTCCGGTTACGGATTCGAGCACAAAGGCGTTTTGCGCGACCCCTGTCAGCTTGAGCATCAAGGACACAGGCGTATCAAGGTCAGCGGCCAGACGGGTATAGACAATCTGGTTTTTTCCCGCTGCATAACCTGCGGCAAAGCCATCGAAATCAGGGGTCAAGGACATGGGGGGCCTTCTTTAGGGGAAGTTCACATGGACGGCATTGACCGCCTGTTGATCGACCAACGGAACCGCACGACGCACAACATCGTCAGAAAAGATTGAAAAAATATCCTGGCTGAGTTGCTGGTTCAATTGCTCGGACAACTGTGCCAAAAGCTGCTGATTTTGCGTACTTTCCTGTGCATCAGTAACGCTGTCCACCCGCAGGACCACCACGGCATCGTCGCCTTCGACTATGCGAATGTCGCCGGGGGCGGCATCAAAGACTGACTTCAACATCTCTGACGGGGTGCCATTGATCACCGCGTCGCGGGTCAGACCCGTCTGAGGTGTTGGCGTCAGGCCCAGGCTTTCGAAATCTGCACCGTTTTCAAGTTCGGTCTTTATCGTCTCGGCCTGTGCGCGCAGCGCTTGCATGACTTGATCAGCGGTCCATGCGGCCACAACATCCGGGCGCGCGTCCTCGAATGGATTTGCACGTTCGTCCAAGGTGCCATCAAGACGCATGGCATAGACACTGCCATCCTCTAGTTGGTCGATCTTGGGGAAATCTTCGGCTGTCAGCGCTGCTGCGGCCTCGCGGAAACCGGCATAACCGGCGATGTCTTCTTCGCTTGCTTCTGTCCACTCGATTTTGCCAAGGGTCATTTTGCTTTCCTCGGCCAACTGCTCAAGCGTGGCACCACCGGCAAGCTGATCGTCCAGATCGCGGGCGCGGACTTCGACCTGACGGATTGCACGGTCGCCAGCGATGTCTTGCTGCAAGGCGGGGCGGGCTTCCTCGAAGGTGGTGTTCAGGGACGGAAGAACGCCGTTGATACGGAACAACGCTGGGCCAAGGTTGGTCGGCAGCGGGCCCACGACATCATTCACTTCGGCTGCAAAGACAGGGTCGCCAGCGGCACCCAGATCCTGCTGGGCCACATCGCCCATATCTACATCTTCGAGGGTCAGACCACGTTCCAGAACAAGTGCTTCAAAGGTTGTGCCATTCACTTCAAGTGCCGCTGCGGCCTGATCGGCGCTTGCCTCATCACCAAAGACCAACCGCTCCACTAAACGCCGTTCGGGCTGAACGTATTCCTCGGAACGATCTTCATAGGCTTGCTGCAACTCTTCCTCAGATACTTCGACCTCGTCCAAGACATCGCCGGGGGTCATCAGAATATATGAAATGGATTTGCTGGCAGGCAGCATGAATTGATCGGTATTTGCATCATAATAGGACTGCAATTGTTCGTCTGTCGGTGCAGGGACGGGCGACGTCAGATCGACCTCGTTCAAGGCAGCCCACGTAAAGCTGCGTTTCGCACCAACATAATCGACCAGCGTTTTTGCAAATGCGTCTGGCATGACAACGCCACTCGTGATTGCGTTTTGCAGCAATGTGCGGCCAGCTTCCTCGCGTAGGGATACCTCGAATTCGGCCTCGCTTAGACCAGCCTGCTGAAGGGCAAAGCGATACCCTTCGCGGTCGAAACCGCCGTTGATCCCCTGAAACGCAGGGATTTCGACGATCCGCTCGCGCAGATTCTCGTCGCCAATCGACAGACCCATTTGGTCGGATTCGTTATCAAGTGCGCGCAGGCGAACAAGGCGCTGCAAGACGGCCCGATCTAACCCGATGGCCTGAGCTTGTTGAAAGGGCAGCGTTTCGCCGGTTTGGTTTTCAATGCTGCGGATCTGCTGCTGCAGCTCGCGGGCATAGTTATCTACGGTAATTTCCTTATCACCGACGTGGCCGACGGTCCGCACATTGCCGGACAGGTTGACCGCGCCAAAGCCGCCAAGGCCAAGGATCAGCAGGCCCAACAATATCCAGACTGCAGTTTTCGTGAGGCTATTGCCTTTGGCTTTCATGATTTTACCCTTTTAGCGCGTTTCGACCTATCTATGCGGTGCGCGGCAGGGGGGCAAGAGGGCCGTTAAAGCTGTGCCATCCTGTCAAAGAGCACAGCAATTCCGTCCGCATCCAGATTTGCAAATGCGATCCGCAAGTGACGTGCACCGCTTTGGTCGCCGTGCGGGCAAAACATCGTGCCGGGCAGGCACAGAATGCTGGCCTCGCGAACCATTCGCTGGGCCAGTTGGTCCGATGCTTCCTCAAACGGGTGCTCAAGATAGGCGAAATACCCGCCAAGACCTAAAAGCGTCCAGCCCTTAGCCGCCAGCTTGGGCATGTTATCGGTGATTGCCTTGCGGCGGGCCAGTATCTCGTCGCGTTCGCCTGCCAGCCATTGCGACAGATTTTGC
>JAPKCR010000229.1 GCA_026421135.1 Sulfitobacter sp.
GCTCGAGCCGTTTACGTTCAGATCCGCGCTCAAGCAGATGGCCATTCCCCCAGCCTATGAAGATGTGTGGATGTCGCCCCTCGTTAATGGTCATCTATTGGCGACCGGGCGGGATACTAAGGCGCGCAAGCAATATCGGTATCACGATAAATGGGCGCAAGCGCAGTCCGAGACAAAATTCAACCGTCTGATCGATTTCGGTCATGCACTGCCTAAATTACGGCGCACCGTCCTGCGTGATCTTGAGGCCGAGGCCGGTGAGCGACTGTTCGCGCTGGCCAGTGCAGTGACTTTAATCGACCGCGCAGCGCTGCGTGTTGGCAATTCTGAATACACCCGCGAGAACGGCAGCTATGGCGCGGTAACGCTGCAAAACAAGCACGTGAACCTATCAGGGAACATGATCCGGTTGCGCTATACGGCCAAGGGCGGCAAGAAAGTGCGTCGCCAGATCAATGATCGTACGCTGGCAAAAACCTTGGGTAAGATCAACGATTTGCCCGGGGCCGAGCTGTTTTCATGGGTCGATGAAGGCGGCGAGGCGCAAGTTTTGAACTCCACCGCCTTGAACAAATATATCGCCGACGCTGCCGGAAGTGATGAAATTACAGCGAAGACCTTTCGGACATGGGCAGGCACAGTTGCCGCATTCGAGATCGCGGAGAAAGGCCATGCATCAATCAAGGCAATGGCAGAAGCGGCATCTGAACAGTTAAGCAATACCCCCACCGTGGCGCGCAACAGCCATATTCATCCTAGCGTTATCGACCTTGCCGGCGCTGAACCATTGACGATTAAAAAGGTTCGCAAGTCAGGTCTTTTCGCAGCCGAAGCGCGGTTGCTAAGCTTTCTTGAAACCGTTTAAGGGGGTCCGATCAGTGAGAGTTACTTGAAGATCACAAGGCATGCGGTGTGCAGAAAGGCGGCGTGCGTTGGCCATATCGTTGCCATCAGCGCGGGTTTCGGCCTGAACCCGCGTATGGTCATGGGCCAACCATCGATCAACGAGACGCGTGCGCAGAACGTCTGACGGGACATTCAGGAATATTCGGAAATCCCAAAGATCGTATAGATCGCGCCAGCCTTTGTCGTCGAACAAAAGGTAATTGCCTTCGACGATTACGGTTTCAACTCCATGGGAAAGCACGCCGCCATCAGGGACTGCCCTATCATGACTACGGTCAAAGGTTGGAAAGGGCACCTTATCCTCTGTTCCAAGTCGCCCGATCAGATCGGTCAGGCCAGCGATATCAAAGGTTTCCGGCGCGCCCTTTCGACTGCGCAATCCGCGCAAATCGAGTTCGGAATTGTCCAGATGAAACCCGTCCATCGGTACGACTTGGGCGCTGTTGCCTTGGGCGGTCAAATGATCGGCGATCTGGTCGGCGAACGTCGATTTTCCGCTGGCGGGGGCACCGGCCAAGGCGACCACCCTTCGCCGGCCCTTTATTGGGGCCGCTTGGATTGCGGCGCAGATGTCGGGCAAGCTTGGATCGGTATCGGTCATAGTTGGCATTTCTTTTGAAGGGTGCATTAATCGATACGGCTAAAACCCTCGACCAATTGACGCAGGCCGATCACGGCCCCCAGAACAATGCATGCCAATGTCACCGGTGCGCTGTAAGCCAATACCGAGAATGCCGACAGCCCCTGACCGACGCTGCATCCCACGGCAATAACTGCACCGAACCCCATCAGGACCGCACCACCAATCTGGCGACGTAATTCGCGGGGGTCTTCGCAGGCTTCCCACCGCATATGACCCTTGATCATGCACCCAGCCAACGCGCCCAGAATGACGCCCACCACAGACCCTGTGCCAAAGCTGATAGTGTTGCCTGACGAAGTCATGAGGTACAGCAAAGTCTCGCCCACGGGGGCAATGAAAGTGTGCGAAATGACGATGGTTCGGTCAAACCCGTTTGCGGTGATCCATTGGGTTGCAGCCCAACCCGAAAGCACCGCAATGCCCACAACCACACCCCACAGGATTGAGGCGGGGCTGTCACGCAAGCCTTTGTGAAGTAGGGTAAAAAATATCAGCAAAGCACCGACCGTGATGCCGACAACATGCAGATCAACAGGGAGATAACCGGCAATCAGATGGGCGATGCCCGGCGGCACGGAGCCCGCATCAGACACCGGAAAGAGCGACAGTCGCAAAGCAGAGAGCGGACCCCCAAGCGCTACGTACCCCGATACCCCCATCACGATCACAATCATGAACGACCTCAAGTCCCCGCAGCCCATCCGAGCCAGTGCGCCATAGCCGCAGTTGCCTGCAATCGCCATGCCATAGCCGAAAGTCAGGCCGCCGATGATGCTGGCCAAGGGGTTCCACGCAAGTGAAAGATACAAGGTATCGTCCAGGTTCAGCAGACCGCCGCTCGACAGTGCGAATGTCCCAATCAGCGCGACGCCAAGGGCAATGCCCCACATCGCAAAGCGGGTCGAGGTCGCGCCGTAGTAAAGGTCTTCGATAGCACCCAAGGTGCAAAAGCGGCCAAGCCGCGCCGCAAGACCTAACAAAATACCGCCAAACAAACCGGCAAAAGCCATCAGCGTGGGTTCGGAAAACCGATCCAGCAGCAGCGCGCTTAGTGCGTCCACGTCAGATCAATCAGCGCGACAGAATAGATCATATACAACTTCCATGATCTGTTTCGGGCGGTCATCGGCAAGCCGGTAATAGATCGTCTTGCCATCCCTGCGCGGGATCACCAACCCCTCAAGCCGCAAACGCGAGAGTTGCTGGGAAACGGCCGCTTGCCGTGCGGACAATAGCTCTTCCAGCTCGGTTACAGACTTTTCGCCCGACGCCAGATGGCACAGAATCATTAATCTTCCCTCGTGGCTGATTGCCTTGAGGAAATTGGATGCTTGCACCGCATTCGACGCCATCTTGTCGAGGTCGGATGCACACATATTCTTGTCAAAAACTGGTAGACCCACGGGACGGTTTCCTTAGTACAATGGTCAAAGTCAAAGTGCTTTGCTCAATCAATTACAGCGTTCGGGGCCTCAGCTTCCGTTTGGCGGTAGCATCAGTTTGGCATCAAACATCATTTTTTCCAATACTCCCCAAAAGAAATCTTCCCCCGGATAGCCTTCAATGCGGGAAATCTCTTGGCCGTCGACCATCAGCACAAAGGTCGGTGTGAACCGCAGGCTGCGCGAAAAAGTCAGATCAGCAGGTGTGTCGGCCCGGATATCAATGCGGCGCAAGGGGGCCGTTCTTCCGGCTTCGGTCTTGGGATATATCGGCGCGATCTGGTCATCCCAGCGGGCGCACCATACACAGCCTTTTTCCTCGACCATGACCAATGACGCCTCGGCCAAGGCTTGCCCTGATGCGGCCGCCAGGGTCAAAAAAGCGAATAGAACTGCGCGGATGCGTTTCATGAAAACACCTGTTGATTTCGTATAACATAATGCGAATATGTGCATGGCACAAGATATGGCACAAGATAAAGGGCCCCACTATGCTTGAAATTACGTTCATCGGTGCGGCCGTCGCTGGGTTATTATCCTTTCTGTCGCCCTGCATTCTGCCGATCGTTCCGTTCTATCTAAGCTATCTGGCAGGCGTCGGGATGAACCAGATTACTGCCGACGGACCTGTTGATGCGGCCGTGCGCCGTCGTGCTGTGCTGGCATCGCTGTTCTTTGCGGCAGGTGTGATTACCATCTTCATGGGGCTGGGGGCTGCGGCGTCCAGTTTTGGCCAAGTGGTCCGCGAGTATTTTGACTATCTGCGATGGATCGCGGCTGCGATCATCATCGCCATGGGTTTGCACTTTCTGGGTGTGATCCGCATCGGTATCTTGTACCGCCAATTTCGCGCCGATGCCGGGGATACCGGATCGACCAGCCTGATCGGTGCCTATGTGATCGGCCTTGCATTTGCCTTTGGCTGGACGCCATGCGTGGGGCCCGTGCTGGCCGCAATCCTGTTCACAGCTGCCGGAACGGAAACGGCAACCAATGGTGCGTTGCTACTGTTCACTTATGGTGTGGGCATGACCGCCCCGTTTGTAGTGGCGGCGATGTTTATCGGACCATTCATGCGGTGGATGGCGCGTTTTCGCCAACATTTGGGTACGGTCGAAAAGGTTATGGGCGCTTTGCTGATTATCTTTGGTTTTCTGATCGCTACAAATTCAATGAATTATATCGCACAATGGATGCTCGAAACATTTCCGGTTTTCGGCGGCATCGGATAGATACGAGACACAAAGGAGTGCCTGACATGAAGCTTTTGAAAACTTGCCTCACCATCGTTTCCTTGGCCCTTGGCGGGTCGGCGTTTGCCGCTGAATTAGGTGATGACGGTCTGCACAAAACCGCGTGGATGCGCGACACTTTCAAGGACCTCAACGAGGATCTGGCCGAGGCCAACGCTGAGGGAAAGCGTCTGATGTTGACGGTTGAACAGCGGGGCTGCATCTATTGCGCCAAGATGCACGAAGAGGTGTTTCCGCTCCCTAGCATTGACGCCTATCTGAAAGAGCATTTCTTTGTCGTGCAGATCAACATGTTCGGCGATATCGAAATGACAGATTTTGACGGCGAATCCCTGCCTGAGAAAGAAATGGTGCGTAAATGGGGCATGATGTTCACCCCGACGCTGGTGTTTTTGCCGGAAGAGGTCGCCGAAGGTCAGACAGCAGCTCAAGCGGCAGTGGCGACTGTGCCAGGGGCATTCGGTCCGGGTACGACCTTGAACATGCTGCAATGGGTCGTCGACAAGGAATACGAGGGCGACGAGCCTTTCCAAAAGTATCTTGCCCGCAAATTGACGGAACAGAATAATTGAAGGGCAGGCCGCTAACGCCAGGTCCGCTTCAATTTAAAATTCACAAAAGCGAATTTATAGTTGCGTCAATTTGGCGCTACGTCTACGCTGGTATGCAAATATGAGTCTTTGGGAGGACAAATGAAAATTTCAGTTTACGCCTTGGTTGCGTCCGTTGGTGTTGCCACCAGCGCATTCGCAGCAGAAGTCGCACCGACCGCCGTTAGCTATACCGATGGCGCAGTGGAGATGTCTTTGACCGGCGTCGCCGGCAACCCTGAAGAGGGCGCTAAAATTGTCGGCAGCAAAAAGCTGGGCAACTGCGTGGCTTGCCACGAGGTCAGTGCTTTGCCTGACATCGCATG